>CACXCY010000140.1 GCA_902766265.1 uncultured Bacteroidota bacterium | reverse complement strand
TATGGGGCACATTGATGCCGCCCAGCCATAGAGGCAGTCCCTCTTGAAGACGGTGAACATCATATCCTATGCCTGTGCGGAACATGTGGGTTTCCATGTTGGTTATTTGCTCTTGGCAAAATTCAGCGCCAGCGATATGCGGATGGTGTTGGCCAAGGGGTTGTTGCTGAAGTCGGAGGTGGGTATCAGGTAGGCGAGGTCGAATACGAAGATGTTGTATTTCATACCAATGCCGAGGGTGATATATTTGCGTCCACCTTTGTTCTCATGTTCGTAGAAATAACCGGCGCGGGCGGCGAAGGTGTTGGCATACCAGTATTCTGCACCAACGGAGAGGGCTATCTCGGAGAGCTCCTCCTTGAAACCGCCTGGGGCATCCATAAAGGAGTTGAATACACCCTGGATAGACCCTGTGCTGCGGTAGTCTGCCATGTTTTCGTATTTGCCTTCATACTCACCAGTCTCTTCGTTCAGTTGCGGAGGTGTGGGCACCAGCAGTTTGTTGAAGTCAAGCAATACGCTGATTTTGTTAAAATCATCGGCATTGTAGGTGTAGCGTCCGCCAAAGCGCAGGTTGGCAGGCAAGAATTCATTCTGTGTGTCGTCGTCGGAGTAGGAGAGTTTGGAGCCGAGGTTGCTGATGTTCACGCCTGCGGCCATCGTCTGCTTCTGGTCGATGTCTTTCTGGTAATAAAGACCTACGTCGGCAGCCAGCGAGTTGGCAGCTTTGGTGGTCTGGCGTTCCACATCCTGTCCGTTGGTGAGGTCGTCACGTATGTAACGTCCGCTGGCGCCGAGGGATAGGTTGTCGGAGAGCTTCATAGCGTAGGTGAGATCGAAGGCAAACTCATTGGGCATAAAGGTACCTTGGTCGGTACCCTCTTCGTCGGTGTGCTGTATGTCGCCTAGGGAGAAATAGGTCAGCGATGCCGCCAAGGTACTGCGGTTGTTGATGCCGTAGTATCCAGCCAAATAGAGCAGGTTCATGTCGGAGAGGCCGAGGTTGCGAAGCCAGGGGGTGTAGGTGGTGCTGATGCCGCCTTTGTTGTTGATGAACGCGTATTTGGCGTTGTTCCAGTGGGCAGAATAGGCATCGGGCGTAGAGGCCACACCTGCGTCACCCATGGCACTGGCCACAGCGTCTGGTGCAATAAGCAGGATGGGCATACCTGTAGAGATATAATTCTTGCTTTGGCCTGTATAGCTTTGTGCGAACGCGGCATGGGCGAGCAAGAGAAGGAGGGCTGCTAAGAGTGTTCTTTTCATTCAGGTCAAGGAGTTTCGGTATCATGCATCCGTCGGCGAACGACGGCATCAGCACAAAAAACGGCGATAGTATTCTTTTATTGTATCTTTATTTGATTTTAATAATCTTGGTCACTGCTGTGACGGTTTGCTTGTCGGCGGTGGTGAGCAGGACACGTGCGGCATAGATGCTGCCTGCCATGGTGGCGCCACTCTCGTCGCGGAAGTCCCACACCACGGGCCCCACCACATAAGATCCATCGGCTACGGCGGGGGTGAGGCGTCGCACGCGCTGTCCTTGCATGTCGTAGATGTCCACTACTGCCGACACCACTGTCGACGGAATGTTGTGCTCAATATGTATGGTGGCGCAGTCGCGGGCTGGGTTGGGATAGCTATAGAACCGCCCGATGGCTGCTGTGTCGGCGCTCCTGACGGTAAATGCTATGGTGGCTGTGTTGGAGTAGTTGAAGATGTTCCACGCCTTGAGAGTCAGCGTGTGGCATCCTGGGGTCAGTTGCTCCAGCTGGTAGGTCACAAATCCGCGACGGGGATTGACGAGGTCTGTCTCATAGAAATCATTGAGCTCAATAATGCTGTTGGCGTTGCCGTCGAGGGTGGCCACGATGTCGTGCCCCAGTCCGCTACCCACCGAGTTGATGCCTGCCGAATCCTGTAACACTGCCAGCAGGGTGGGGTTGCAGTCCACCAGCCCTCCGTTGCGGAAGTTGGTGTCGCCCATATAGAGACGTATTTCGGGACGGGTTTCGCTGAGGACAACACTCTCGTCGAAGCCGCCGAAATAAATATTGTCATAACTGCCTGTGGCATTGTCGGAGGCCGAGCGGGCGTAGTGGCTCAGTTTGGCGCGTCCGAATTGGTAGTCCACGTCACGTGGCACGACAAAACTGTAGCTGAAGTGTCCGTTGCGCACCGAGTCACAGCCCTTGTATAGCACGTTCTTCTGTTGGGTGAAGTCCACTTCGGTACCGGCGTTGTCGTTGGCCAGGGTGCGGCATTGTGTCTGTCGGTCGAACACCAAGGGGAATATGAGCCCTGTGAAGTCGTTTTGCAACGTGCCGTCGGCATCGCGTATCTCGCCCTCGATGGTGACTCTCGACAGCACTTGCGCACTGTCGGCCACGCCGTCGCGCAGCGGTACGCCGTTGATGGCCGTCACCACCACTTGGTATTTTGGGAAAGAGAGATGCAGCGCAGGGTCGCCGAGCAGGGTGATGCTGCGGTTCTGGGTCATGGGGTGGGCATTCTTGGCCTTTCGTAGGGCATCGCCAATGCTGTTGCGCCGGTCAAGTGCATTGAGCACCACGCTGGTGTTGAATGTCTGAATGTGCGAGATGGGACGTGCTGCGGCAATGACACCTACGCCGGCGGCGCGAGCCAGCAGGAAGGCCTCAGCGCCGCACACACCGTCGGTGCGGTCATACTTGCCAAAGCTGCATGTGCTGGTCACAAAGAAGGGCAGTCGGTCGGTATTGGTGTAGCTGCTGATATCGGACAATTCCATGTAACGTTCTGTGCCGATGTATTGGTCGGAGCCGTGGCCGATATAATTCAGCAGCAGGCATCCGTAGTTGATGCGTTGTTTGAGGGCATTGTTCACGTCGGGATAGTAGGAACCTATGGTACCCGACTGCTGGCGGTAGGCGTCGGCATAGATTTTGTCAACGTTAATCCACGGGTGCTGCTCGTTGATGAGATTGGCGGTGTGTTCCGACGACTGGGCGAAGTCGATATCTCCTGGACTGCTGGGGTCTGCGTCGTCCGACAGCAGTGCCACGTAGTTGCGCCAGTCACCGCGTATTGAGGCGTCCTCCATATCGCGGAGTGTCATGTAGTGTTCTATCTTTTCTACCATCAGGTTCGCTTCGGCGACGCTCTTGGCCGGCAGACGACCTATGCTTACATCGAGGTCGTTGCCTGTCAGGCCACTCTCATTGTCGCCGAGATAACCCAGCGGGTCGTCGCTCACGGTGGCGTAGCTGTCATCGGTGAAGGAGGTCGCCGACTGGTAGGTGATTACGGTGGTCTGGTTCAATCCCAGGATATTGCGGTTGTCATAGGTGCCTTTCCCCAACAGCAACAAATAGCGCGGATGGGGGTGGGTGGAGTCGGCACGGTGGGCAAACATGCGCAGCATGGCACGTATGGCCATAGGGTCTGGCTTGCCCGAAGAGAACTCGTTGAAAACCTCCTCCTGTGTCACCACAAGGGTGTTCATCCCGTCAATCACTTCGTGTAATCCTGCCAGACGTGCCGCTTGCTGGCGGTAGGCGGCGTGGGTCACGATGACGAGGTCGGGATTCTCGGCACCGCTGATATCTTGACGGGGGAGCGTCTCCACCGACGAAGGGGCAAGAAACGTGTTGCCGTCGAAGACTGTATAGGTGCGGCGTTCATGGGTCGAGGCGGTGAATGAGGCGTTGCCCGATGTCGTGGTGAGTGGCATCTCGACCACCGAGTCGATGTCGGTCACATCCCATACGCGCAAACTGGCAGGTGCTTGGCTTATTACAAAGCGCGACACATTGTCTTCGCCAATATGGCTGTCGTTGCTGAAAGTTATCTGCGATCCGCCGTATTGCAAGGGGATTTCAGCGCTGATTTCAATAAAGTCCAGGTATCCTGCGGCTTGGCTTTCGCTGCATTGGTAGTCAAGGTCTATCGACTGGGTGGCCGAACTGCCGGCAAGATAGTTGTAGGTGAGTACGCCATAGGGTGTCACCCCGTCGAAATAGAGTGTCTGAGGAGTGCCGTTGAGGGTGGCGGTGAACGATGAGCTGCGGTTGCTTACGCTGGCTAACCCCACGCGCACGCTTGTGGTGTTGCCGACGACAGGGGAGGGCAGCGTCAGGGTGAAGCTGCGGTGCGGTGTGGACGACGAGAATTTCTCGCCCACCCAAATGCGTCCGCTGTTGTGTGTGTTGGTCAGGTCGCGTTCGTAGAGCGTGTGAGCCGTGTAGGTTGTGATGTCGGCCCCCTCGGCGGTCGGTGTTGCTGTCGCTGTTATGCGGCGCCCTTGCCCTCTGTCGGTGCAGAGATACACATAATTGGTGTTGGCGTAGCTGTGGGTGAGATGTACATCGCGGTTGTACTGCACGTCGTAGCGCCACACTACAGGACCTTCGGCATAGAAGAGGATGTAGTCGCCAGTTCCTATGATGCCGTCATGGTTGGCATCATGCACCCATGCGGACATCTCTTTCAGCCCATAGGTGGGAGCCACGGCGTTGTCCTCGCTCAGCATGGCACCGTCGCCGCCAAAGATGGCGATGTCGGACACCCTGTTGCCAGAGATCGCAGGCACGGTGGTGGCGTCGATTTTGTAGATGCCAGTGCTGCGTACCCCCAGTTTCAGCCATGTGCCGCTGGCGAAGGGCGACGATGGTTGTGCAGAAACGGCGATGCCAGCCAGCACGAGAAATGCCGTCGTCAGGATATATCCGTATGTGCGCTGCCTCCTATGCATCATGTTACTTGGATAGTGTTCTGTAAATCGTTTTCTATTAACGCCAGCAGATGAGAAATATTGCCCACCTATATACTATTTATATGGATAATCCACGGCAATTCGTGTTCCCAACCCCGTACACAATCACGTGAATTAATTTAATGATATGGCAATGTGAAAAATAAACACGAATGGCCACGAATTATCTATGAATGATGGTCGCTAAGTGGGGCATGTTTCCGCCAGCCGAAGGGGTTTTTGGTGAGGTGGCTGGAAATGTTGGGGCTCCGCGCCTGTCGTTTTCTCGCCTTGTCATACAAACAAGCTTGTCTGTTCTCGGCTTATCGAAAACGTTGGGGCTTCGCGCCCGTCGTTTTCTCGCCTCGGGATAAAAGCAAGCTTTTCTCCACTCGGCTTATCGAAAACGTTAAATTTTAACAATTGGTAATCTTTATCCAATGTGTTGATTATCAATATAATAAGCACCCTGTCAGTAACTTGCTAGTAACTTGACAGTAACATGACAGTAACTTGGCAGTAACTTTTTTGGTGCGTTTTTCGGCCCAAAATGTTAATTTTCCCACACAAGAGGGGCGGGTGGTTTAACATTTGCGGGTTCTTACTTGCGGATGACGATGGCGTTGGGGTATTGGGAGAGGTTGAGTTTGAAATGGCTGTCGGGGAGGCCGACGCGAATCTTGGTGACGGTCATGGTCACTTTGGCGCCCATGGCTCCGACGCGTACTACGCGTATGGTGTGGTTTTTGGCAGAAATCTTGACATCGACGCTTTTCAGCTCGCAGGATTTGTCCTTGGGGTCGCTGAAGGTTATCTCATGGTAGCCGTCTTTGAGTTTCATCTTTGCCTTGTTGTATTGCTTGTCGAGGTCAAGGTCAAGTGCGCCAGATCCTTTCTTGCTTTTGTTGCCACGGGTGAATGTGATGGTGTCGCTTTTTTCGTAATGCTTGATTTCCCAGGTGTCGGTGCCGTCGAAGCCCGACTCGGTGGTCACTTCCATGCCCAGTATTTTGGTGATGACGGTGGTGCGGTTGAGTTTGCCTTTGTCGGCTACGACAAAGTGCATTTTCATCGACACGGGGCCCATGCCGGCCTTCATGTCCATCTCGTACTCAAGGCCGTTGGCGTTGCTCATGGCAGCACGGCATTTGTTCATCACATTGGTCACTTCTGCCGGTATCTGGGCGTGGGCGCCGGCGATGCCAATCAGCATGGATAGAATGAGGATTGCTTTCTTCATTTTGTTTGTGTTGGTTTTCAAGCTTTAATGCTTGCTTGTTGACTATTTTCAATTTGCAAAAGTACACAATATTTTGGATTGCTGATGCGGGAAATGAATTTCGGAACCAGGGGTGCAGAGTTCGTTTTTTAACTGTCCCAACTGTCCCAATTGTCCCATGACTGTTAGAAATATGCTGACGTTGTGAGATTTGCAATTATTTTTGGGAAATGTTCGTAAACCGCGACGGAATGGTTGTATCTTTGCAATATCGTTTGGTGGGAGTGATAATGGTTAAAACTTCTGATGCACAACGATATGAGGTGCACTTGACCGACAACAGCACCCGACCGCGGCGGCTACCGTTTCGAGAATTTCTAACTCTAACCTAACTCTAACTTTAGTCTAACTTTTCGCTAACCGAGAACAGGGGAGGGGCTTGCCCACCATATCAGCATATATTTCTTGGGTTTGCAAAAAAAATCGTAATTTTGCAAAAAATATATATCCCTAAAGGCGAAGGAAACTTGCCAAAAATTGCTGAGTGTATTGATTATAAGAACGGATTGTATGGTGTGGAGAAAGTAAAGTGGCGGTGCGCAGTTCTTCGGAATGATAATGGCTGACAAATAGTAGCAGGATGGATAATATCATACTTGGTGTTGACCCCGGTACGCAGATCCTCGGATATAGTTTGCTCCGCGTGGAGTCAGGCAAGCCGGTGCTGCTGCTGATGGATGTGCTGTATCTGAAAAAGATTGCTGACTATAATCTTCGTATCCGGAGTATTTTTGATTCCGTGGTGAATATTATCGATACCTACCATCCCGACCATTTGGCCATTGAGGCGCCGTTTTTCGGTAAGAATGTGCAGTCAATGTTGAAGTTGGGGCGTGCTCAAGGGGTGGCTATCGCGGCGGCGATGAGCCGAGATATGCCGTTTACAGAGTACGAGCCGGCGACAATCAAACAGACGGTGACAGGCAACGGTAATGCCTCGAAGACGCAAGTGGCGCAGATGCTGATGTCGATTCTTCAGTTTCCTGATGTTCCTCAGTATCTGGACGCTACCGATGCTCTTGCTGTGGCTTACACGTGCTTTATGGAACAGAACAACCCATTGGCGGATGTGCGGCAACAGCTGATGGTGAAAAAGAAACGCCAGAGCAAGAAGACTTCGTGGAGTGAGTTCATCCAGCAGAATCCTGAAAGAATACAATAAGTATAGAGTGTTCCATTGAGGAATAACAAAGAAAGTTGAATAATAATATATATAACAATGAGTGATACTCGTGGTTTCAGCTCCTCATTTGGAGCGATTATGGCGGCTGTAGGTTCATCGGTCGGATTGGGCAATATATGGCGATTTCCGTATATCACGGGACAGTATGGCGGTGGCGCATTTATTATCGTATACCTGCTGTTTGTCTTTCTGATAGGAATGATGATTATGCTGACGGAGTTCGTTATCGGTCGTAGGGCGCAAAGCGGCCCTGTGAGGGCGTACCCGATACTGCGTCCGGATCGTCGGTGGTGGCGGTGGCTGGGTGTATTTGGTATTTGCACGGCTTTTCTCATATTGTCGCTTTATGTGGTTATTTCTGGGTGGACGCTCAATTATGCGGTAGAGGCGGTGACAGGCAGATTGTCGGGATTGGCACCAGAACAGGTGAGCTATCATTTTGACCAGTTCTCCTCATCGGCTGTGGCACCCTCAGCTTATCTGTTGATATTCTTGGTGCTGACGGCTGTGGTGATTATCGGTGGCGTAAAGAATGGTATAGAAGCTGTGTCGAAAGTACTGATGCCGGTGTTGCTGGGTTTGCTGCTGGTGCTTTGTGTGCGTTCGTTGACTTTACCTGGTGCTTCGCAAGGGTTGAACTATCTGTTTCATCCTGATTTCTCCAAACTAACTTCGGAGGGTGTGCTTGCCGCATTGGGGCAGGCCTTGTTCTCGTTGTCGGTAGGTATGGGTATCATGGTGGTATATGGTTCATATATACCTGTGTCGGATAGCTTACTGAAAACATCGGTGTGGATTACCGTTTGCGATACGCTGATAGCTGTTCTGGCCGGTGTGGCTATTTTCCCGGCTGTGTTCAGTTGTGGGTTGGAGCCAGCGGGAGGACCGGGATTGGTCTTTAAGGTTTTGCCCAATGTGTTTAATAGTATGGGAGGAATAGGTGTTGTGTTTGCAGCGATATTCTTTGTGTTGCTTGTGTTGGCGGCACTCACATCGGCGATATCCCTGCTGGAGGCATTGGTGGCGACGATGGTGGAGAGTGGCAAGATGGGGCGGGTGAAGTCATCGGTGATGTTTACGGTATTGGTATTCATTGTGGGCGCTGTATGTGCATTAAGTTGCGGTCCATTGCGTCACATACAGATGGGAGGCATGAGCATTTTTGATTTTGTGGACAGACTTAATTCTATTTATTTGCCTCCGCTTTGTGCGTTAGGTACCGTCGTTTTCCTTGGATGGTTCATGCCGAAGGCCGATATTATGGACGAGTTGTCCAATCACGGTACGTTGAGTGTGGGTTGGCTCAAACTCTTTTATTTTGTAGTGCGCTTCGTGGCACCGGCAGCGTTACTATTGGTGCTGGTGACGGGCATTTTACAGCCGTAAGGGATGCTGATTGTTTAAGTTTGTTCAAGTCGAATTATATATGGGAAAAAGATTATTTAGTATGAGACGATGTGTGGTGGCAGTATTGTTTGCCGTATTGATGGCATCATGTGGGATAGGGGGACGGAACCGAGTTTACGACCCCGGAACGGTTCGCTTTGAAGC
>CACXCY010000139.1 GCA_902766265.1 uncultured Bacteroidota bacterium | reverse complement strand
TCTTTTTCGTAACACTTCAATTCTACCATGAAGATATCGGGCATATAGTCCTACACTTAATTCTTCCTTGTCAACGTCTGCCAATTCTGTACCACCATTGCAGGGAATCTGCAATGGTTCATCGCTCGTACGATGTATCCAATTTGGCAACTCTTCTTTCCCAAAGTATCTAATTAGCACCAAATGGTTCTTGTAATATGTTCCCCATAAATGATTATTAACCTCATAAGGCCACAAATATAGTCTCTCCAATTTGCTCTTCGTACTAGTCATCTGAATTAAACTTCCTTGATGAGCGCCTACAACACCTACGGCGATAAAACAATCTGATGCGTTTTCAATTCCATTTTCCCTCTCGGTTTTGACAAGCGTGTCTATGGCGGAAAAGAAAGTTGGTTCATCTACTTGGACAAAATTTATTTGGCATATACTATCTCTTACATCTTGAGAGAACGCATTAAGCCCACTTAAAATTATTATAGTTATCATTATGTTTTTCATTGTTTTCTTTGCCATGTTAAAGATTTAAAGAATGAAATGTCAGGATGCTGCCCAACGTAACTCAACAATCTTTCATCCAAGATTTCGGAGGAATATCTTGAATAACCAGAATGAGGTGTATATGTATAGTATGTTGTTTCTGGATGCTTTTCCGCAACGCTGAGGTCTCCATGGCTATAGCTGTCTAATGCAAAAATTGATGGGGTTGGATCGCCTGATGGATGGTTGTGTGTGAAATCTTGTATTTGATATCTGCTGAGCCGTAAAGCACCTTCTAAACCATTCTTTCGATGCTGGTGGTCATTGCCGATGAAATTGAAATTACCATTAGTGTTATCTATTGTAGCATGACCCCATTCTATCCCCATATTATTGTCATCAGTATAACACCCACCTAAAAACTCAAATAAGCTCTCTGCATTATCCTTTCCACACACATTAAATGCCGTCCCGTCATAACCATTAAGCGTATGTTCCGAAATAACACCATAATCATATCTTTTGCTGGAGAATACATGCCCTGACGCATCCACTACCTGAAATTGGTCGTAGTTTTTGTTTTCAATATGTTTTGTTACGTTTCCTTCAGTATCAAATTTCCAAATATCCCTTCCATCAGGATCCACCAGCTTAACAGGATTCCACGCACAATAGTTGTACGGACTCATTGATGGGTACTTGTCGGACATCGGATCCACACTCAGCCATCCTGTTAACAATTCACTCCAATAATACCTCGCTCCGTAATAGTGAAATCCTGATTCATAGTCTTTTTCTTTCCCGTTGGAGTTTGAATGGGAAAAAGACCCCGAAACAGCATGGTTTTGATGGTCGATTTTATGTGCTAGATGGCTCAATTTTTTTCTTTCGTTATTCCACTGCAAGAATGTGATTTCTTGCAGTGGGTGGTTTTAGAACATCTTTGAAGATGACTGCTGAACTATCCTGAAAGCCGTATGGTTTCGAGAACTCTATTATAGATTACAACCTTGAGTCAATGTCTTTCTCCTCATAATTCCCATCAAGTAATGCCTGTAGCCAATCTTTCCCAATCTCATCAATGTACCCATTCTGATAATAGTTCTCTATTAGCAATTCCATGTCTGCTTTTTTATCGCCTCGCAACAATCGAATACCTATATACCAATTCAACGTGTAGGGATCAATCTCTGTAGCCACAGCGCACCTGGCCAGTTGATTGTCTACGTATTTTTGCAAATATCTTGACTCATCCATTTCTGCGACAAATTTCTGTCGTTCAAAGCAATACTCCATATAAGTAACTAATTCGTCAATTTTTTGATCTCTTTTCTCAAATTGCCTATAATAATTATATTTAGAAATTTCCGTAATAAGCAACTCCTTAGTTTTGCCAAAGTTTCCAAATGCTTCGTCTTGACAGGTATCTAAAACTGCAAAAACAGTGTCATATTTGTGGAGAAGTCTATAAACCGACAATATCCTAGTATGCCATGAAACACTATTATCTTCATTTATGGGAACACTTTTCAGATAAGCTAATGAACTATACAATAAGGTTGTGTCGTGGGTAACATTATATTGGTGAATATCAGCATCAACTTTATATATCCAACCATTCGCTCCCATGAAGCGATTATTTACTTCAATAGCCCTGTTTTTCAAAGGGTTATTGCAGGATGGAATCGTAGTAAAAAATAGTAAGATGGCTAATATCTTAAAAACACCAATTATTTTCATAATTATTTGTTTATATGTTTTAAACAACTGGCTCCGTAGTAGTGAAACCCTGATTCATAGTCTTTTTCTTTCCCGTTGCAATCTGCGACATCGCTGCGCCTTGGCAAGGCAGTTTTACCTGCTCTGCTCTCAACTTCCGCAATGTTGAGAGAATATGGACCATAATGCGTATAACAGATATGAAAATCAGGCGATGAACTAGATACACTGACATGCCATTTTTGGGGAAAAAGACCCAAAAAGAGACCCGTTTCAATCGAACTCCTCCACGGAAATTGTCTTCGGTATGGCCCAGATGGCATCATGGCCTCAATTTTATTTGCAAAGATACATTTTTTTTTGTGAATAGCACTATTAACCCTATTTCCACAGATAGACAAAAAAGTAATAAAAAACAAATAAATCTTTAGAAATATGGATATTGCAATTGATTATTAGTTTCGAGACCTTGTCCATTCACTATACGGCCAATGGCGAGCCATGCATCACATTGGACTTCGGCAGCTCCTCCCTCGATGCCTAAATCAGCAAACCAGACGGCAGCAGTTTCGCAAGTGTTTGGCAAGGGGTAGCCATAGTGATGCCATACTCTTGCCATACTGATGCCATACTTTAAAGTATGGCTACACTATGGCTACACTATGGCATCAGTATGGGTAGAGTATGGCTACCCCTTGCCAATGCCATGGCAACTCCTTGCGATTTGCCGATTTGGGTTGTCACATTTATGACTTGCGACAGAATCCGGTTGACGGGTTGACAACTATCGACTGTTTTCGGTTGTCAGCCGCCATGAAGATTTCCGGCGACTGCGCGGCGACGCTATGGCTTGTCGGCTGGTCACTCCGGCGGGGGTGGGGTGGTTTTCTTTGTCGAGGCCGTCTTGCCCGATTTCGGCTTGTTTTGCTTGCCCTTGGCGGGTGGTGGCGCGCTGACGGTGACGCGACGGTTGCTGGTATCGGACATCACCTCCTGCACCAGCGAACAAACCATCTGCTTCAACTCCCCTATGAACTGGGCGGCATCGTACTTATGCGCCTCTATCTCGCGCAGCTTCTTCTCCCAACGTCCGGTCAGCTCTGCACTTTCCAGCAAGTCCTCGTGTATCAGCCCTATCAGCTCTATCCCGGTAGGCGTGGGCACTATGTTCTTGCGTTCTCTCCGTATATAGTTGCGGCTGAAGAGGGTCTCGATGATGGCTGCTCGGGTGGAGGGTCTGCCGATGCCGTTCTCTTTCAGCGCCTCACGCAGCTCCACATCGTCCACCAGCTTGCCTGCCGTCTCCATAGCCCGCAGCAGCGAGGCCTCGGTATAGGGCTTGGGAGGGGTGGTCCATTTCTCTGCCAACGTGGGCTGATGGGGGCCATGCTCTCCTTGCTCGAACTTGGGCAGGGTACGCTCCTCGTCGGCATCTTTCTTGTCCTCGTCATCGTTCTCGACGGTCTCCTCATGCTTCTTGCCCCAGGCAAAGACGGCTCGCCACCCTTCATTCTCTATCTGTTTGCCGGAGGTCTTGAACTCTATCGGTTTCCCGTCGTCGGGAGCCACCTGGCCGAGCACCGTGGTGGTCAAAAACTTACAGTCGGGATAGAAGACCGCGATAAAATGGCGTGCCACCAGGTCGAACACGCGCTTCTCATCGTAGGTAAGGTCGCCACCCGAAGGGTTCACGCCGGTGGGGATGATGGCATGGTGGTCGGTCACCTTGGAACTGTCGAACACCTTCTTGCTCTTGGGCAGTTTCTTACCCATCAGCGGATTGACTATCGGCGCATAAGGCAGCAGCCCTTTCAGGATGGCGGGGCACTTGGGATAGATGTCATCGCTCAGGTAGGTGGTATCCACACGCGGATAGGTGGTCACTTTCTTTTCGTAGAGCGACTGTATCAGCTGCAACGTCTTTTCAGCCGAGAAGGCGAATTTCTTGTTGCAATCCACCTGCAGGGAGGTCAGGTCGTAGAGCCGTGGAGGCGCCTCCGTGCCTTTCTTGGCGGCGATGTCGGTAATCTCGAAATCACGTCCGCTGATGGCATCCATGGCCTTCTGTCCGTCGGCAGCATCGTTAATTTTCCCTTGCGTAGCGGTAAACACGGTGTCGCGATAGACCGTGGAGAGCACCCAATACTGTTGCGGCTGGAAGTTCTGTATCTCCTGCTGACGGTTCACGATGAGGGCGAGCGTGGGCGTCTGCACCCTGCCTATGGAAAGCACCTGCCTGTTCTGTCCGTATTTGAGTGTGTAAAGCCGAGTGGCGTTCATGCCCAGCAGCCAGTCGCCGATGGCTCGACTCAGCCCTGCCTCGTAGAGCGACTTGTAGTCATCCTGTGGCTTAAGCCCGCTGAAACCTTCGCGGATGGCCTCCTCGGTAAGGGACGATATCCAGAGCCGCTGCACGGGGCAGTGGGCTTTGGCTTTCTGCATCACCCAACGCTGTATCAGCTCGCCCTCCTGACCGGCATCACCACAGTTGACAATACTGTCGGCGGCTTGCATCAACCGCTCGATCACGGCAAACTGATTAGCGACACCCTTATCATCTTTCAACTTGATTCCAAAACGGACGGGAATCATCGGAAGATAGAAAAGGTCCCATTTCTTCCAACTATCTGTATAGTCGCCCGGTTCTTTAAGGGTACAAAGGTGACCATACGTCCATGTCACCTGATACCCATTGCCTTCCATGTAGCCATCACATTTTGTGTTGGCCCCTAATACTTTGGCAATATCCTT
>CACXCY010000138.1 GCA_902766265.1 uncultured Bacteroidota bacterium | reverse complement strand
GGCCATAGTTTGTACCGAAGAGAGGCGTGGAGTCTTGTCGTCGTAGTTCACCACTAGTTTTTCGGTTATCATGATAGGGGCATTCTGTGACGCTTTGTCCTTGATAGTCATTTCCAGGTCGTAGATGCCGTTGGTGAGTGAGAACCGCTGTACGTCAAGAAAGTTGAAATGGTCTTTCTCAGGGCTGTCGATAGCGGGACTTTGCAGGTCGTATTTCTTGGCATAGGTCACCGAATCGCTTTTCTTCACCACCAGCATAATCTCTACGGTAGCGCGGTACTGCTTTTTGTTGGTGGCCACGAAGTTCATGTTCCATGCGTCAAAGGAGAGGTAGGTCTCCACGTATGGCGATCCGTCAAAGAGGGCGAAGGTGGAGTAGGAGAACACGGCGGTCAACTGCTTCCCTTCGGCCATGCATTGGCTCATGGCGATGAGTGATATGATTAGTAGGAAAACTTTTTTCATGATGACGGAAATTGATGTGTGTGCTTTATGTTCTGGGGAATTTTTGTCTCATAGTTTCTGTGGCGGTCAGTCGTACATGTGTACCATGCTGACGGTGTTGCTGTCGGTCGAAAGGACAAGCCGCTTGTCGTTGCAACGCACGATGTGAAGTGTGTCGCAGAATTCTACGGCGCGATGATTCTCAAATCGCTTGCCTGACAGTATCAGGTTGCGTTTGCGTATGCGCCATTGGGTGTACTGCGTCTCAGGGTCGTTGATGCTGGAGGCAATCCCTCCGCGCGACAGGCAGAACCCCGACCGCTCGCTTCCCTCCGTGCCTTCCTTCACCCAATCACCCGATATGGGTATGCTCTTGTTGTGGCATCCTGCCAGTGCGGCAATGACCAAAGCTGAGCATAACAATATGGTAGTCTTCTTTATCATATTATGGTACGGTGGTGAAACTGGCTGCAAAAATACGAAAAAATGCTGACAAATACGTTGGAGGTCGTAAAATTTGCCACCGAGGCATCCCTGGTGGCGCAATCGCAGTATGTCCGTCATTTGTTACGACAGGTGTCTTTGCGGGTGAGTGCAAGGATATGCATGGTTGTCAACAAACAGTTGATAATTTCTTTGCCGCTCGGGGTGCGAAATTTGGGGTATTTGTTTTATCTTTGCAAAAAATAAGTAATAACACTCAAATAAGTAAAGCATTATGTCATTAATTGTTAACGATGAAAACAGTAGCAGCGTGCTGAACACCGAGCTTCCTGTAATCCTTGATTTAAGTGCTTCATGGTGTGGTCCCTGCAAGGCATTGGCCCCCATTATCGATGAAATCGCTGCCGAATACGAAGGCCGTGCTGTCGTGGGCAAGGTCGATGTGGAAGAATCGCCCGAACTGGCCAGTCAGTATCGCGTGCGTAACGTCCCTACCGTCCTCTTTATCAAGAACGGCGAGCTGAAAGACAAGAGTGTCGGTCTCGTTCCCAAACAGTCATTGATTGACAAATTGACTCCGCTGCTCTAACTTTCCCACAGCGTGAGGATGGGGTAGTGCGTTGCCGGTTGAGTGTGTGGTTGCGGTCACGATGAGCATTCATCGGCAGTGCCGTCCGTTTGCGAATGGTCAGATATGTTTCCTGAACTGGAGAAATACAAATCCCTCGATTTCTTTGCTCATCAAGTGGTCGAGGGGTTTATTACTGGGCTTCACAAGAGCCCGTTTCATGGTTTTTCGGTTGAGTTTGCCGAACATCGGCTGTACAATACCGGCGAGTCGACACGCAATATCGACTGGAAGCTCTACGGTCGCACAGATAAGCTGTTTGTCAAGCGCTTCGAGGAGGAAACAAACCTGCGTTGCCAGCTGCTGGTCGACTATTCTTCGTCGATGTATTTCCCTGTCGGAAATCATGGCGATTTCCGGCATCCCAACAAACTCACCTTCTCGGTCTATGCGGCTGCACTGCTCATTGAATTGCTGGTACGCCAGCGTGACGCTTTTGGACTCACGCTTTTCTCCGACAAGATTGACCTCCAGACAGAGGTGCGCTCCAGCACAATGCACCAGCGTTACCTCTATTCTCTGATGGAACAGCTGCTGAAACCCGTTGATATTGAAAAAACGGAGAAACGCTCTACGGCTATTGCCGACAGCATCCATCTGATTGCAGAGAAACTGCATCGCCGCTCGCTGGTCGTTATCTTCACCGATGCCCTTGTGCGTCCCGACGAACAGGAGCCGCTCTTTGACGCGTTGCGCCACTTGCGTCATTGTAAGCATGAGGTGTTGCTGTTCCACACGTTCGATCGCGACAAGGAAATCAATCTTGATTTCGGCAATAAACCTTGTCATTTCATTGATATGGAGAGTGACAGGCGGGTAAAAGCGTTCCCTGCAGAGTTGACGGAGCAGTATAGCGAGGAGATGATGCGGATGCTTCAGGACATCAAGCAACACGCTATCCAGTACAAGATTGACTATGTTCCGGTCGACATTAACCAAGGTTTTGACCAAATCATGCAACCCTATCTTCTGAAACGTTCCAAGCACTTTTGAACGTTTCCTGAACACAACAAAAAAGAGCAAACAACAAGGTCTGCTCTTTTTTTTGATGCATTGCACAACGAGGCCTTACGGGCGTGGCTCCGTGTCACTGTAGCCGCTCGCGGAGGTTAGCATGGTGGTAGTGGCTTCGATGTCAATGTTCTTGTCGGTTTTGAGGTAGAAAATCTCTTTACCCCAGCGGTGGGTATTCTCGGCCGAGATGAGTTTCAGTTTCACGTGGTGCGAACCCTCGGCGGGGTAGAAGAGGTATTCTTTCTTGAACGTGGGCGAATCTATAAAATTACTGTCGTTCAGTGCATCGCTGCTGGTGTATTCGTACAGCATCACGTCAACGTCATAGTTCTCGTGCATGATTTGGTTGACGAGGTCGAGATTGATTTTGTTGATGAAGGTGTACGAGGTTACACCAGTGTCGTTGTCCTTCTTGCAGGACGATAAGGCGCAGGAAACCAACGCTGCTGCAAATACAACATTAATGATTGTTCTTTTCGTCATGATTCTGTGTTTTGTTTTCAGGGTTAGTTTCACATTATAGATTCACCTCTTGTCCGTGTATTACAGCTTCGGACCTGCAGGTACGAGTGCCTTTCCGGCGGCGTTGAACTCGAATTTGTGGAAGTTCTTGATGAAGCGCTCGGCGAGGTCGCGTGCCTTCTTGTCCCATTCGGCAGCATCCTTGTAGGTGTCGCGCGGGTCGAGAATGTCGGTGGCGACGCCTGGCAGGACAGTCGGCACCTCGAGGTCGAAGTAAGGTATCTTCTTGGTGGGCACCTTGTCGATTTCGCCGTTCAGTATGGCGTCGATGATTCCGCGGGTGTCCTTAATGGAGATACGCTTGCCTGTGCCGTTCCATCCGGTGTTGACCAGATAGGCACGGGCTCCGCTCTTGTCCATGTGGCGCACCAATTCCTCTGCGTATTTTGTCGGGTGCAGCTCGAGGAAGGCCTGTCCGAAGCATGCGCTGAAAGTGGGAGTGGGCTCGGTGATGCCGCGCTCGGTGCCGGCCAGCTTGGCGGTGAAGCCGGAGAGGAAATAGTATTTCGTCTGGTCGGGGGTGAGAATGCTCACGGGAGGCAGCACGCCGAAAGCGTCGGCGCTCAGGAAGATGACCTGCTTGGCGGCGGGAGCATGGCTGATAGGAGCCACGATGTTTTTGATGTGGTAGATGGGGTAGGAGGCGCGGGTGTTCTCGGTAACGCTCTTGTCGGCAAAGTCAATCTTGCCGTTGGCGTCAACGGTAACGTTCTCCAACAAAGCGTCGCGTTTGATGGCACCGTAGATATCGGGCTCGGCCTCCTTATCGAGGTTGATGACTTTTGCGTAGCAGCCGCCTTCAAGGTTGAACACGCCGTTGTCGTCCCATCCGTGCTCGTCGTCGCCGATGAGTTTGCGCTTCGGGTCGGTGCTGAGCGTGGTTTTGCCTGTGCCGGAGAGACCGAAGAAGATAGCGGTGTTCTCGCCGTTCATGTCGGTATTGGCGCTACAATGCATGCTGGCTATGCCTTTGAGGGGCAGGTAGTAGTTCATCATGCTGAAGAGACCCTTTTTCATCTCACCGCCATACCAGGTGTTGAGGATTACCTGCTCATGGCTGGTTACGTTGAACGCCACCGCGGTGTCGCTGCGCAGGCCGAGTTCCTTGTAGTTGTCTACCTTGGCCTTGCTGGCGGCGTAAACCACGAAATCGGGCTTCTGTTCCAG
>CACXCY010000137.1 GCA_902766265.1 uncultured Bacteroidota bacterium | reverse complement strand
TTCCAGCACATCCTCAATGCCGAGCTGGGCGCTGTTGCCCACAGCCCAGACACTATTGAAGGTAAGGCCGTTGCTGATACCGTACTCTTTGATGAACACTGCCGTGGCACCCGAACCGGTGATGAAATCCACACCGTGAGGGTCGAGCGTGGGGATAGGCGTGTCGAAACAGCCGCTATAGTTCGTGTTGAGGAAGCCCGTGCAGTTGGGGCCAATCAACGAACCGCCAACGCTGTTGATAGTGTCGACGATATGCCGTTCAATCTTCGCACCCTCCTCGTTCTCCTCCGAGAAACCGGCACTGACAATGATGAAGCCCTTGCAGCCCTTCTCCTTAGCCAACACGTCGACCGTGTCGGGACAGAACTTGGCAGCGATACAGAGTATGGCGCAATCCACCTGCGGCAAATCGTTGACCTTGGCATAGCACTTCACGCCCTGCACCTCACTCTCTTTGGGGTTCACGGCGTAGATGGGACCCTTGAAGGGGCTATTTTTGAGGTTCAGCAGAGCTTTGCCACCCGGCTTGTGGATATCCGACGATGCACCGCAGATGACGATGCTTCTCGGATTGAGTAATTCTTTTGCTATCATAATATATGTTTTGTTATTACTATTGATTCTTCAAAGCGCCCTCGTGCCGCAACATCCCCCACCATATTCATATCTAAAACATTAGCATCCATTTCGGGGCAAACCTGCAACGCGAGTGTAGGTGCAAAGGTAGTAAAAAAATTTAATATAGAGCACCCCGCAGCCGGAACT
The DNA here is from genome assembly GCA_902766265.1 of uncultured Bacteroidota bacterium. Classification (GTDB taxonomy): domain Bacteria; phylum Bacteroidota; class Bacteroidia; order Bacteroidales; family P3; genus Colimorpha. The sequence goes on along the minus strand of CACXCY010000137.1, from coordinate 5,131 downwards.
GATAGCCGATATTCCACTCGATGAAGTCGACATGAGCCGCATAGGCACGCATACTGATGCCTCCAAAGAGTCCGCAAGCGCTATGGTACATCAGCCCGACGCGCTCATAGAAAGGCAGACTGACGACATGAGGGTTGCTGTCTTTGAGTAGATAACCACCCAACGAGATGCGGACCGACATTGGTCCCCAATAGGGCTCGAAGGTGCCGAAATAGCAGATATTGAACGGCAGGGTGTAAAGGTCGTATCCATAGTTGTCATGGTACCATCGCGACTGCTCGGCCATGCTGAAGTTGTAACTCAAGTCGATACCTCCGCCATAGGCAAAGCGTCCCAGATAGCCGTCACGGGTGTCGGGACGCCAAAGATAAGCTGCCTCGGCAGTGTGGCAATAGAAGTAACGCCGCGACGCACCGCTGAAACGTGGCTGCACAAGACCTGGAGCATAGGAAAACGAGAGGTAGGAATGGGGTAGCAGCGAAAACCGCGAGATGCCGTCACGGGGGCTGCCGTCAATACCGACGATGGGTGACACAATATCATCAATTGTATTCTTCTGCTCTACGGCATTCTTTGGTTCTCCTGCCTTTGGGGCCAGCATCCACCCTACTTCGCCTTGAAGGAAGTTGAGCCCTTGATTGGGCTTCTGGAGATAACCGTTGGAGGAATGCACCAGCTTGGCCGCAAACGTGAGTCTGGAGCCACCCATGCCCACAGACACATCGTAACGAAGACCGAAATGAATGAGACAATTGAGGTAGGAACCAATAAACTCGTTGCGCATGTCAGGTGTGCGGCAATAGGGGTTGCTATAGCCGGAAAGGCCGAAATCCAACTCCCACGACAGCACCGTGCGCCGCAGGAGAGATGCTGGGTGAAGTTCAGGATTCCAGAGAGGATTGACCATAAAAGCGGCCATACCGAAACGGTCGCCAGCAATGCCATCGGGGATGTATGCATAGTTGGCCCGCACCCCAAAGGAAGGCATGCGCCACGCCCGATGCCACGGCAGAGCCCCTGACACCTTCCATAACAAGGAGGCATCAACGCCATAGGTGGCTCCAGCTATATAGCTCCATTCCGGCTTGTTAGGCATGGTGTAACCTGCCGTGAGGGCGACGGCGCCAATGGGCGGCTGCCACATACTGCCACACACCACATCCTGCCCTGCAACCGATAGGGGCATCAATAGAATCAGGAATCCAATACGCAGGCGTATCATTTCGCTGGCTCCACCATTTGCAGATAGTCGACCTCGCTGATGACTGGCACGCCCAGTTTCTCAGCTTTCTTCAGTTTCTCCGGTCCCATGTTCTCACCGGCCAACACATAGGAGGTCTTGCTGCTGACGCTGCTGATCACCTTGCCGCCATGCGACTCGATATGGGCCTTGATTTCGTCACGACTAAAATGGGTAAACACTCCACTAACAACGAAAGTAATTCCTTCAAGGACGTTGCTGACACGATGTTCAACAACCGACATCTGCAGACCCGCCTGCCGCAAACGTTCAACAATGGCGCGATGGCGTGGGTCGCGGAAATAGTCGAATACAAAAGTGGCCGTTTTCTCGCCGACATCCTCGACCGCAGCCAGCTCAGGTACGCTAGCCGCCATCAAGGCATCGATATTCTTGAAATAGCGAGCCAGCTTCTTAGCACCCACTTCACCTACATACCTTATACCCAACGCAAAGAGAACCCTTTCAAAAGGCACTTGCTTTGACTGCTCGATGGCAGCAAGAATATTGTCGGCGCCTTTGTCCTGTATGGTGCTGCGCCGACCAGTAGCTTCGTCCACCTCGCACTCAAGACCTACTAGTTGTTCACGCCTCAAGTCATAGAGGTCCGCTGCAGTAGAGACCAGCCCTTTGCCATAGAGCATCTGCAGCCGTTCGCTACCCAGATTCTCAATATCCATGGCTTTGCGGGCGACAAAATGTTCCAGTCGACCTACTATCTGTGGCGGACATCCGTCTTGATTGGGACAATAGTAGCCCGACTCGCCCTCCTCACGTACCAGACGGGTACCGCATTCGGGACATGTGACGGCATACTGTACCGCTAACGCACCGGGCTGACGCTTTGACATGTCTACGCCAACAACTTTGGGGATGATTTCACCACCTTTCTCCACTAACAAATAGTCCCCCTCCCGAATGTCCATATTCTGGATGAAGTCGGCGTTATTGAGCGTGGCACGGCGCACTGTAGTGCCACCCAACCACACAGGCGACATATTAGCGACAGGGGTAACAATGCCAGTGCGTCCCACCTGAAAACTAACACTCTCTAGCAGCGTACTCACCTGCTGCGCCTTGAACTTATATGCAATGGCCCAACGGGGCGATTTGGCAGTAAGACCCAGCCGGTCCCAGAGGTCCACCTGATTGACTTTAATCACAATACCATCGATGGCATAAGGCAGATTCCAACGTTCGGTATCCCAATAGTTTATATAATCCATTATCTCGGCAATATTCTTGCACTCATGGATATAGGGTTGCACCTTAAATCCCATCTGCCGCACCGCCTCAAGACGACCGTAATGTGTGGCCAGATGGTCTGTCAGTTCTTGCGATGTCATGGACTGAGCCATAGCCGACGATGCTGGCTGGGAAGTGGCATGCAACACGTCGTAGCGAGATGGCAACATCATGAAATACGCACAAAACTGCAACTTACGCTTTGCACACTCGCTAGAGTCCTGCAGTTTGAGCGAGCCACTGGCGGCATTGCGAGGATTGGCAAATGGTTCGTCACCCTCAGCTTCACGGAGGGCGTTCATGGCTTCAAACTCATGAAAAGGGTAGACAACTTCACCACGCACCTCAAAATCGTCAGGATACGTCCCAAACAAATGCAGCGGTATAGTAGGGATGGTGCGGGCATTGGCGGTGATATCATCGCCCACTGCACCATTACCACGCGTCACGGCCTGCACCAAACTGCCATTACGATAAGTAAGACCTATAGCAACCCCATCATACTTCAGCTCACATGTATAGCTAAACGATGTATCGCCCAAAAGCTTGCGGGTACGACTCTCAAATTCGATAATTTCATCAGTCGAATATGTGTTGCCCAACGACAGCATAGGAAAACGATGGGTAACCTGCCGAAAGGTTTTGTTAACCTCCCCTCCTACCCTCTTGGTAGGCGAATTGGGCAATGACAACTCCGGGTACTGGTGTTCGAGGTCAATCAGCTCACGTAACAATCTGTCGAACTCAAAGTCACTAACCAACGAGGTGTCGTTCATGTAGTACTCGTGATTGTAATAATCCACAAGTCGCGAAAGTTCTTCAATCCTTTTGCGAACGGGTTCGATATCTATGTTGCTGAAAAGATCCATATCTTATAGTATTATTCCTATTGCATATTCCATGTGCCACTGAAATTGTAGGACACCGGACCTGTGAGACGGACATTAGTGAAAGTATCGCCATCCGTGTCAAATGTCACTTTGAAATCACCACCACGCATCCTGACGCGACTATTACCACTAACAATGGCACATGCCGTAACCCCAGTGCCACAAGCCCAAGTCTCATCCTCCACACCACGCTCGTAAGTACGCACAAAGAGAGAGCCGTCCGGCATGTCCTCTATAAAATCGACATTGGTACCCTGAGGGAAATACTGCTCCATACGGCGAATGCGACGACCTCGTTCGAACACGTCAAAATGCTCCAAATCATCGACACGTTGGACAAAGTGAGGGGAACCCGTATCAAGGAACCAGCCATCAAGCTGAAGTAAATCACCGTCTGAATCCTCCTTGATTCGACGGATTGATGCCGACGGAACGTCACGCATGCCCAAACGCACTAGTCCAAAACCCGCCCCATCATCCCACATCAATATCTCAGCTTCATGGACACCATCGTGACCCATAAAATGGTATGTGCCATCCTGCTGCGGTGTGACACCCAGCATCCTTGCAAAAGCTGTAATACAACGACCTCCATTGCCACACATAGAAGCCAAGCGTCCATCACTGTTATAATAGCGCATCTCAAAATCGTAGCCGTCAGCAAGTCCCAGGGTCATTAAGCCATCAGCTCCCACACCGAAACGTCGGTGACAAATTCTTGCAATTTGTTCTGATGTAAGTTGCAAGACATCATTTCGTGTATCTATCAAGACAAAGTCGTTACCTGCACCGTCAAATTTATAAAACGTAATCTGTCTTTCCGCAGGATGGTGATCAGTTGTTTTCATATTAAGGACAAGTTATATGTTGTCATTCTTCTGTGGGACTATCAGCCACACCTGTCTCGACTGCATCATTTACCGATACAGTTATATCAGTAGAATCCGACGGGGATGGCTCATCAAACACTGTTTCACCGTCTTTCTTATTTTCTGTGTCTAATGTAGTTTTTACCAATCGTCCTCGAGTGACTAACACCAGAAGCGAAGTGATGATGATAGAGAAGAAGATGACTGAATAGGCAATATATTTAATCATTTCCGCATGTGGAATGACGCTATAACCAGCTGCAATATTGACTTGTTCGGGCATAGACGCTAATACCGCAGCTGCCAGTCCCTTCGGTATCATCATGGAGACCACCAGACGGTCATCTGGATCATTGTTTCGTCCAACAATAGCCAGTAAACAAAACCTCACCACAAAGAGTGCCAGGGTAATAAAAAGGCCATAGAGCAACGCCCGTCCGTTGTTGAAAGGCATACAAACACCGATATAGACGAAGAAGAAAGTCTTGAGCACAAATACAATCTCTTTGTAGAAACTTTTCTCTGATGATTCCAGCGGACGCATATGGCTTTTCCGCAGTCTTTTCAGGAAAGAGAACTCGAAATAGTCCACATTGCCAAGCACAATACCAAAAGCCAATGCTGCAATTGGGCCGCTGTAACCCAACGATTCTGCAATGCCATATATAATAAAGACAAATGCTGGCGTAAGGAACATAGAATTCTGAAGATGACGTACCCTATCGAGCATGCCAGCCCAAAGAATGCCACCTACAATACCTAGTAGCAAAGACATTAGTATAGAAGCAAACACCGTTCCTACTATGGAGCCCACATTCATGGAGCCCATCTCATATCCTTCAATAAAAGCAAGCGCAACAACGATACCCAACACTGCCGACAACGCA
>CACXCY010000136.1 GCA_902766265.1 uncultured Bacteroidota bacterium | reverse complement strand
GATATTTGTGTATTTGAGTCCTCTTGCCCACAGCTCTGCGGACAATATAAGAACTTACAAAGTTACGATTTTTTCTGAAACAAAAGCACTCGCGCACGCATTTTTTATTTATTTAATATTATTCTGCTTTTTCTCTTTGCCGATTTGCATTCAAATCTTGCTTTGCAGACCCTGACATCCTAGGAACATCTGCCATTATGACGCGGAACGACCACACAAAAGTTTGCGCCGCAGAGTTAAAAATAACAAAAAAACAGCAAAAACTGAACCGCGGGAACCTTTCCACCTTGCCCCTGTCAATTCCTCCAGATAAGTATTAACTCAGACTTAACTCAGACTTAACTCAGACTTAACTCAGACCTGACTCAGACTTAAACCATACTTAAACTATACCTGACCCATACTTGACCCATACCTGACCAAGAGTCACCCAATAGTCAGACTATCGGGAAGGTAGACGTGGCCGCTTGCCAGAACCTTGGAAAATACAATGGCAATCTTACGATTCCTGACGCTGCCTGAGTACCTCGTACATAAACACTGCGGCGGCTACTGACACATTGAGCGACTGAACCTCTCCCCTGATGGGCAGACTGGCACGAACATCACACAATTTAAGTAACTCAGGACTGATGCCTTTTTCTTCCGACCCCATCAGAAGCAATGTGGGAAGCGTGAAATCGACCGTAAGGTAGGACTGCGACGCCTTTTCGGTGGCAGCAACCACCTGCAACCCGCACTGCTGCGCCAACCGCACCACCGTCTTCAGATTCTGCTCCCTGCAAACAGGAACCCGCAGCAACGCACCTGACGATGTCTTGATGGCATCCTCGCTAATCCGAGCACTGCCATGTTCGGGCACGACAACAGCATCGGCACCGGCACATTCAATCGTACGCACAATGGCTCCCATGTTACGCACATCTGTCACCTGGTCAAGCAGTATGATGAACGGCACTCTCCCCTGCTCCTGAAGCGACAGCAGTATATCTTGAAACGAATGGTATTTGATGGGCGAGATAGTCGCCACCACACCCTGATGGTTACTCTGCGTCAATCGGTCAAGTTTTTCGGCAGGCACATACTGAAACGGCACCCCTTTGTCGCGAAGCTTCGACTTGAGTTCGGACACGAGATTGCCCGACAAGCCATTCTGTATCAATATGCGGTCAATGTGTACCTCCGAATCCAACGCCTCAATCACAGGACGCAGCCCACTCACTATCTGCTGTTTGGAATGCGACTCGGTTTGACGAGGGGACTCCTCGCGATGATGTTGCCCAGACGAGCCCTGGCGAGGTCGGGCATTCCTGAGGGCTGTACTACGGAACGGGGGATTACTCTTCGATGTTCTTTCCATCTTTGATGGTTATTTTACGGTCGGCCATATCAGCCAACTCCTCATTATGCGTGACGATGATAAATGTCTGGTTATATTGTTCTCTCAACTGAAAGAACAACTGGTGAAGCTCCTGAGCATGCTGCGAGTCAAGATTACCCGAGGGCTCGTCGGCAAGCACCACCGACGGATTGTTGATCAACGCTCTGGCCACAGCCACACGCTGCTGCTCGCCACCTGACAATTCGGATGGCTTATGATGCGCACGATGGTCTACCTTAAGGAAAGCCAACAACTCAGCGGCATGGGATTCGGCCTCACGCATAGTGTGTCCCTTGATGAGCGCCGGCATACACACATTCTCCAATGCCGTGAACTCCGGCAGGAGGTTATGGAACTGGAAAACGAAGCCGATATGCTCGTTCCTGAAACGCGACAGCGCCTTGTCAGTCAATCCTGTGACATCCACATCGTTTATCACTATACTCCCACTACTGGGATGGTCGAGAGTGCCTATGATTTGCAACAGAGTGGTTTTGCCTGCTCCCGACGCACCCACTATTGACACCACTTCCCCTTTGCCCACATGCAGACAGATGTCATTAAGCACTTGCAGATTGCCGTACGATTTAAATATATGCTGAACCTGAATCATCTATATAAGAAAACTATCATACCTCCACACCATTCAAGAAGGTGCGTTCCACTTTGTTTTCACCGTATGCATACGGCATGTATTCGTAGGTAGGTATGGGGCGTGTAATATAGAAATTGGCACGTTTGCCCACTGCGATACTGCCCAATTGGTCGCTCACCCCCATGGCATAACCGCTGTTGATTGTCGTCGCATTGATTGCTTCTTCGGGTAACATCCGGTAATTAACGCATGCGAACGACAATATCAGTTGCATGTTGCCCGAAGGCGACGACCCTGGATTGCAGTCGCTCGCCATTGCCACAGGAAGCCCCGCATCCATCATCTTGCGCACGGGAGCATGATGCATATTGAGGAAAAAGGCAGCTCCAGGTAGCACGGTCGGCATCGTTTCCGACCCCAATAGACACGCTATCTCAGCATCGCCCGTATACTCCAAATGGTCGCAGGATAGAGCATTGTACTTCACTGCCACTTGTATGCCCCCCGAACATGCCATCTCGTTGGCATGGATCTTGGCACGCAGACCGTATTTGGCACCCGTTTCAAGCATGCGTTCCGTATCCTCGACGGTAAAGAAACCTGCATCACAAAACACGTCAATATAATCTGCCAGATGCTCAGCCGCCGCCCGAGGTATCATTTCGTTGACAACCAAGTCTACAAACTTCTCTTGCCGCCCCCTATACTCCATGGGTATGCCGTGCGCACCCAACAAAGTCGATTTGATAGTAAGCGGAGAACTCTCTTTCAGCCGACGGATAACCCGCAACATCTTCATCTCCGCCTCTGTTGTCATACCATAACCCGACTTGATTTCCACAGCCCCCGTACCCATGCGTATCATCTGCTCCAGGCGCTGAACAGCATCATCGTAGAGCTGCTGCTCTGTGGCCTCCTGCACACGCTTGGCAGAATTGAGTATACCTCCGCCACGCTTGGCTATCTCATCATACGACAGCCCTCTAATCTTGTCAATATACTCAATCTCCCTACTGCCTGCATAGACCAAATGTGTGTGTGAATCACAAAACGACGGAAACACCATTCGTCCTGTAGCGTTGACCTCTTTGTCAAACGACTGTTCTTTCAATTCCGACATAGGTCCAAATTCGGAAATTCTGTCCCCATCAACAATCAAGTACGCATCCTTGATTGTTCCCAGGGTTGCCATATCCTTGCCACACACGCGCAAACGCTGTTGGTATTCCACTTGGACCAATTCTTTTATATTCTTAACAAGTGTCCTCATTACTTCTGCCTTTCGTGTTTAAAAGAGTGACTGTTGGTCACCTACGGTTTTTATCTTGCCCAGATGCTGATATGCCATGGGCGTCACTTCCCTGCCTCGAGGCGTACGCATCAGATACCCTTCCTGTATCAAGAAAGGTTCATAGACCTCCTCCACGGTTCCAGCATCTTCACCAACGGCAGTCGCTATCGTGGTCAATCCCACTGGACCACCTTTGAACTTGTCAATAATTGTTGAGAGGATGCGGATATCCATCTCATCTAATCCATTACGGTCTACATTCAATGCCTGAAGAGCATAACGGGCAATATCCAATGTTATAGTGCCATCGCCTTTCACCTGTGCAAAGTCACGCACCCTGCGCAACAACAGGTTGGCGATACGCGGCGTTCCGCGGCTACGACGCGCTATCTCTATAGCCGACTCGCTGGTAATCTTGACATCCAACAACCCCGACGAGCGATTGACTATCTGCGTCAACGTAGGGGTGTCGTAGTACTGCAAACGACTCGTAATCCCAAACCGAGCCCGCAACGGTGCTGTCAGCATACCCGAACGCGTCGTGGCGCCAATCAGTGTGAATGGCTTCAACGTCAACTGCACACTCCTGGCTGCAGGCCCCGATTCTATCATGATATCAATCTTGTAATCCTCCATGGCGGAATAAAGATACTCTTCCACTACAGGGGATAAGCGATGAATCTCATCAATAAACAACACATCATTGGCTTCCAAACTTGTCAGTAAACCCGCCAAATCGCCAGGTTTGTCTAACACAGGACCTGATGTCATGCGTAAATTGACACCCAATTCATTGGCTATGATATGTGATAATGTTGTTTT
>CACXCY010000135.1 GCA_902766265.1 uncultured Bacteroidota bacterium | reverse complement strand
TCTTTCAGGACGTCAGCGAGTTCTTTAACTTCCTTAACGGTAAGGTTAACCAGTTCTTCAGCGATAGCTTTAATGTCTGCCATGACTTTATTATTTTTAATTGTTTTACTTTTTGTTTGTTAATTTTTTCGGCCTTTTCTTTAGGTAGGCCACACCCGATTTGTTGTTTGTTTGATTGCGATTGGCTTACGCTTCACGCTCCTCCAAAGTTTTCAGCACACCAGTAATGGTATTGCCTGCCGATTGCACTTGCGAGAGCACGTTCTTGATGGGCGACTGCAGCAAGGCAACAACATCGGCGATAAGCTCGCTCTTGGACTTGATATTAACAAGTTCGTCAAGATGCTCGTGACCGATATAGAAGCACTCTTCGACATAGGCACCTTTGAGGATAGGCTTGGTAGCGTTCTTCTCAGCGGCACGGAAGTCTTTGATGAGCTTGGCGGGCGCATTGTTGGTGTTGGAAAGCATTATGGCGGTTTCACCCTTAATCACAGGGAAAAGCTCGCTATAGTCGAAGCCCGACTTTTCAAGAGCTTTGATGAGAAGGGTGTTCTTCACGACTTCCAACTTGACCTCTTTGCGGAAAGCGGCACGACGCAGTTTACTGGTCTGCACCGAGTTCAAACCTCCGATATCGGCAATGTAGAGACTCGGATAGGCCTTAATCTCCTCGCATAAAGAGTCGATGTGTTGGTCTTTCAGTTCTTTTCTCATAATGTTTCGTTCGTTTTAATTGTGTTACAAGGTAGCGGCTTTGGTATCGACCTTCACTCCCGGACTCATCGTACTACTGATGGCGATGCTCTTCACATATGTACCCTTGGCGGCACTGGGTTTGAGCTTCATAATCATCTGGAGCACCTCACGGGCGTTCTCAACAATTTTCTGGTCGTCGAAGGAGCACTTGGCAACAGCGGTATGGATGATACCGAATTTATCGACCTTGAAATCGATTTTACCAGCCTTGGCTTCCTGAACAGCCTTACCGACTTCCATTGTGACAGTGCCAGTCTTGGGGTTGGGCATCAGACCACGAGGGCCGAGGATGCGACCGAGGGCACCAATCTTGGGCATGCAACTTGGCATGGTGATGATGACATCCACATCGGTCCAACCACCCTTAATCTTGGTGATGTACTCATCAAGTCCGTAGTAGTCGGCACCGGCGGCTTTGGCCTCTTCCTCTTTATCAGGAGTGCAAAGCACAAGAACGCGAACGGTTTTACCCGTACCATGAGGCAGGGTCACGCTACCGCGAACCATCTGGTTAGCCTTACGAGGGTCAACACCCAGACGCACGTCGATATCAACCGAAGCATCAAATTTGGTGAAGGTGATGTTCTTCACGATGCTGACAGCCTCTTCAAGCGAATAGACTTTGCTACCATCAAATTTGGCAATAGCCTCTTTCTGTTTTTTTGTCAGTTTTCCCATGTTGGTTTGTTTTTGTGGTCACCGCATATCACGAAAATATGCTACCACGGTTTCTACTTCTTTTGTTTACTTCAGGGGGCTCTCACCTGTAACGGTGATACCCATGCTGCGGGCAGTACCGGCCACCATGCTCATGGCGCTCTCCACTGTGAAACAGTTAAGGTCGGGCATTTTGGCTTCGGCAATCTGGCGCACCTGCTCCCAAGTGACCGAGGCGACCTTCACACGGTTGGGTTCACCGGAACCTTTCTGTGCTTTGGACATCTCTTTCAGCTGGACAGCGACAGGAGGAGTTTTCAGTACAAAGTCAAAGGACTTGTCCGTATAAACAGTGATGATGACAGGCACAATCTTGCCAGCCTGATCCTGAGTACGGGCATTGAACTGCTTGCAGAACTCCATGATGTTCACACCCTTGGCGCCCAAAGCGGGTCCCACGGGAGGAGCGGGGTTGGCAGCACCTCCTTTGATTTGCAATTTAATCAATCCTGCAACTTCTTTTGCCATTGATGTAAATTTTAATAAGGTTAATTAATCGGTTACTGTTCTTTTTCCACCTGCGAATAGTTCAGTTCGAGAGGTGTGCGACGTCCAAAGATTTTGACCGTAACTTTCAATTTCTTTTTTTCGTCGTTTGCCTCCTCGACAATACCCGAGAAGCTGTTGAACGGGCCATCGATGACTTTTACCGATTCGCCAACAATGAAACGGTCCATAGTGTCAATACCATCCACTTGCTCATCCATTTTGCCAAGGATGCGGTTGATTTCCGACTGACGCATGGGAATAGGCTTGCCTTCGCGTTCGCGAAGGAAGTCCAGCACATTAGGAATGTTCTGGATGACAGGGATAATCTCATCGCGCAAATCAGCCTCAAGGATAACATACCCCGGGAAATAATTGCGGTCTTTGACCACCTTCTTCCCATTGCGGATAGAAACCACCTGCTCGGTAGGAATCAGCACAGTAGGTACATCGTTGCTCCAGCCACGTTTGGCCATTTCGCTCTCAATGTACTCTTTTGCCTTTTTCTCTTTGCCGCTGATTGCTCTGACGACATACCACTTTTTCTCCTGCTGTTCCATTACTTAATGTTAAAAAGGACAGTGAAAATATACTTTTAATCCGATACTCGATAAAGTACTGCAGCTGCTGGAGTCTCAAAAGAATTTGGGAAGCAAGACTCTGTTGCTGTAACTCTTTACGCGAAAATCTGATAGAAGTATCCTAACAATCCCTTCCAGCCCCAACCTTGAACGCCGAAAACGACGTCCATGACAAAGACCACGAGGGCAATAACAATAGCTGCTACAGCCACCACAATGGCACTGCTTTGCAACTCCTTGAATGTGGGCCACGACACCTTGTGCACCAACTCGTCGTAGCTTGTCTTCACATATTCACCAAACTTTGACATGTCTTTTTTGATTTCTTTCTTGGCAGGGGCAGAGAGAATCGAACTCCCAACCACGGTTTTGGAGACCGCCATTATACCATTTAACTATGCCCCTGTATGTAAGGGCGTAGAGCGGCTACGCCCTTAC
>CACXCY010000134.1 GCA_902766265.1 uncultured Bacteroidota bacterium | reverse complement strand
CGTTTGATGAGGTCTTCGATATTGCGCATGTGTACCGTATTGCGCTTCTGCTGACGAGCGTCAATAGCAGGACTGCCCCATACGGTGGAGTCGGATTTGACATGATGCGTCACACCACTCTGGGCTCCGACTTTCACGCGGTCGCCCAACTCTATGTGGCCAACAATACCTACCTGACCGGCAATGACGCAGTTGCTGCCCACCTTGCCAGAACCGGCAACACCACTCTGGGAAGCCATAACAGTATTGTCACCTATTACCACATTGTGTGCCACCTGACACAAATTGTCAATCTTGACACCTTTATGAATGATGGTTGAGCCCATCGTGGCGCGGTCAATGCAGGTGTTGGCACCTATCTCCACATTGTCTTCGATGACAACATTGCCTATCTGGTCAATCTTGTCATAGGTGCCGTCCTCCTTGGGAGCAAAGCCAAAGCCGTCGGAACCAGCCACTACGCCCGCATGCAATATGCAGTTGGCTCCTACCATAGTGTTGCAATACAACTTCACGCCGGCAAAGAGTGTGGTATTGTCGCCGATAACGCAGTTGTCGCCCACATACGCTTGAGGATAAATCTTCACGTTGTCTCCCACTCTCACATTTTCACCGATGAAAGCGAACTGGCCAATATAGCAGTTCTCGCCCACCGTGGCCGAGGGTGACACATAGGCCTGTTCGGCTCTTCCTGTCTTGTTGAGCTGCATTTCATTGTACGCTTTCAACAATGCTGCAAACGAAAGATAAGGATTGTCTACACGCACCAGCGTGGCGGCAATGGGCTGTTCGGGTTGGAAATCACGAGCTATGATGACCACCGACGATTTCGTTCCATAGATATAATGGGTGTACTTGGGGTTGGCCAGAAACGATATGCCTCCTGGCTCGCCTTCTTCAATCTTGCAAAGTTTCCACACTTCTGCGTTTGCATTGCCTTCGACAGTGCCGCCGAGCATGCTCGCTATCTGTTGGGCTGTAAATTTCATAGTTGGCGTTTCTATATTGTGTTTTGGGAAGCTTGACCGATGCTTGATACTAATCGTACTTGAACAGCTTCTTACATTCCAGCTTCCACATAAGGTTTTATTTTTTGGTAGGTCGCTTCGTCAATGAGGTTGACTTTTAAAAGGTCTTGCGGTTTCTCAAAGGTGCCGCCTTTCTGGCGGAACACAACAATTGCTTTGGCTTGGTAGAAATCCAGATACGGATGGCGGTTCAGTTCTTTTATAGTGGCGGTGTTCAGTTTCAATGGCCTTATGTCGGTGGTGTCAAGCGTCAGGTAGGGAGCAATTTCGTTGTAAAGTTCGGGGCTGAGGCCGTTCACCTCCAACAGTTGTTCTTTCTTGTAGAATCCACCTAATAAGTCGCGGTATCTGCAGATACGCCGTGCATAGACGGGGCCTATGCCACGCAGCTGCTGCAGGTCGAGGGTGTCGGCAGTGCTCAGTTCTATCTTTATCTGTTTCTTTTCGTAGGGTGTTGGTTTGTATTCCGTATATCCTGTATTACTCTGAGGCGTGCTATATCTTCCGGCAGTGTCTTTTCGGTAGTTGCAGTCTCTGTGGTAATATGTCCTGCGGTATTGGCTGCGTCGCGCGGAGTCGGCTCTGCGTGTTCTTACGACAAGGGTGTCCTCGTATTGCCGCACCATTTCTTCAAATTGCTCTTGCCCCATGGGGTCGTTGGCAGGTGCCTTGTGGTTTACCTCCCAAATGACCAGCACCACGACTGTAACAACCAACAATACGACCGTCAGCGCCAGGTATCCGCGTTTCAGTGATTGGTTCATGGCTATTCGTTGATTACCACGGTGCCCCGCTGATGGAGCACTTGAGGGTTCTCAAAGTTTTCATCGCTCACAAAGCCGTCGCCCAATGTGACACGCTGGCCGTTGACCGAACGCACGGGATTGTTCGAATATATGCGCCGCTCGTTGGAGTTCCATGTCAAATCGTCCAGATAGGAGGTGTCGCCTGTGCGGTAATCGATGATGACCACATTGTCGCGAGCCATCATCAGATTCTGGTCGTCGTACGAGATGCCGTAATCTGCCCTCATGTAGGCCTTCTTGGTGCGGTCGGCATTGTAGAAATACAGCTGCACTCCTTTGGGGTAGACGGTTTTGTTTTCGGGCTTTTGGTATATATCAATGACGGGGGCCTTGACCGACACTTGCAGCTCGCCGCTGACGGAGCGGATAATGTTGGCGTCTTTCACCTCCTGCGCCGGCAGATGCTGGCGGTTGAAGAAATTGACTTTCTCGATGTCGTTGACACACGAGGCCGCCATTATTCCACAGAGACAAAACAGCAGATAGCAGACGGAACGGTGCCATCTGCTATCTGCTGAGCCGAGCTTTGCCTGTGCCATTGTACAATGCTATGCTTGCGTGACTACTTGCGAGTTCTGACTGTGGTGGACTCACCGATCCATCCCGGAACCACATAGCTGTGACCGTCAATCAGGTCAAGCATAAAAGCATCGTTCTGCTTGGGATAGTAGGATGAGTATGTGCCGATAAGTTTGTTGGCTGCCTCGACATTCTCGGGCGAGCTGTCCACATTCTTGGCGCGGACGGCTTTGTCCACTGCTGCCCAGTAGGCGCTGCGGCCACCCATGCCGTCATCCACACTGCGGCTGCCACGGGCGTAGAGTTGGGCAATCTGCAGATAGGGTTCTCCTTTAGTGGGTTCCAGTTCGGCGGCTTTGTAGTAGGAGCTCCGCGCTGCAGAATAGCTGCTTTGGCCAGCATAGGCGGCACCCAACAGGATGTAGGCCTTGTAGAGGTCTTTGGATTCCTTGATACCTTCCACGGCGTCTTTCAGATATTTCACTGCCTCGCCGTACTTCTCTTTGCTGTAGCACATCTGACCCATCATGAACGCAGTGTTGGGCGAGGGCTCGAGGGAGTAGAGCTTCTCGGTGGCGTCGAAGAAGAGCTGCTCTGTGGTGCAACCTTTCTTACGCATGATGTTGGTGATTTTCTTCAGCAAGTCGACATTCTCCGACTCGGCGGCGAACTTCTTGGCGTAGATTTTCACCAGTTGGTCGCACGAGGCGAAGGGGGAGAAGGCGGCCTCAACATTGGCTATCTGCACGCGGATTTTGGCGGCTTCCACACTGTCGTCGAGCTTGGCCGTCAGTTCGGCGTCAAGCATATCGCTGGCAATGTCGTAGTTGTCCACCACTAACGAGGAGTCGCCATAACCTTTGACCACATAGTTGATGGTGGCCTCAAAGAACTTGTACACATAGTCGGCATCCTGCTTGCCGTTGCTGGCCTTGATGGCTTCGGCATAGATGGGATAGTACTGCTGCACGGCATCTTTGCCTTTCAGCAGTTCCATATCGTAGGCCTTCTTGAAGAGCACCTCGCCGGCCTCGCCGAAGTTGGCGATACGGGTGTCGTAGAGCGCCATCAGTTCGTCGATGTAAGCGTTGCGTTCTTCTTTGGTCTTGGCCTTGCTCATCATCTGTTTGAGGATGGTGGTGCCACGGATGTAGAGATTCTTGCTGCTTTTGGGGCAATTCTTGACCACCTCGCGCCAGGGCTCGTAGGCACCAGCGTAGTCTTTCATCTTATAGGATTCCTGATACAGTGAGGTGTTCAGCACACATTTGGCACTGTCTTCGGGGTTGCTTCCCCATTTCTGGGCGTTTGCCGTCAGTGCGGTGGCGCACATCACAGCGGCAACGATTGCAATTTTGATTGTCTTCATCTCTTTTGGTGTTATCTTTGTTTTTTTTGTACTTCTTTTGGGTTGTTTATTACATTTCGGGCATTCGCATTAGTTGTACTTGCGCTTCATGAACCAGCTCTCGCAGCTGCCCATGGAGAGACCTATGGAGAGACATTCGCGGCGCAGCAGGTCGGGGCTGCCGAAGTTGTCGTACGACAGCGAGAGCGTGAGCGACGAGCGTCCCCGACGCATAGGCAGGGTGAGACCCAGGCCGCAACCCCATTCGTTGAGCGAGTGGCGTTGGTTGTCGGCCATCTGAAGCTGCAGTTTGCCCGCTTCGTAGTGCGCACCTGCCGACAGGGTGATGCGGCGCACGTACTTGGCGGCATCGGGGTCGCCCAACAGCTGCAATCCCACAGCTGTGCCGAAATTGTTGTCGTATATGACGACTGTCTCGCCAAATATATTGCGCGTGTCTGTGTACTTCATCCCGCCAAATGTGGCGTAGGAGGCATCCACTGCCAGATTCCAGTGCTTGTTGTGTTGCAGCGAGAGACCGAGCCCTACCTTCATGGGTTGTTCCAATGTGCTGCGGTATTCGCTGCTCTCCCCTGCCGAGGGGAAGATGGTGTCGCGCATATACTCTATCGCCGCCGAACTGACGAAAGTGTATATAAGTGCGTTGTCCCTGACGGAGAGCGTCTGGTGCGGTGTCAGCGTCAGGCCTACGCCCAAGGTGTATTGTTCGTTGAGGGCGTGGGTGTACTGCAAGCCGAAGTCAAAGGTGAAGTTGCTCAGCCGCGTGCTCTTCCCCCGACGCGAATCTATGAAATGCGAGGTGTCGTTGTTGAGGAAGTCGTAGGTAATGGCACGCTCTATGGTGCCGCAGAGATAGTTGGCGTTGAAACCAATGGCCAACTCTTTGCCGATGTTGAAAGCGTTGCCCCAGAAGATGCGGCTGGTGCCGCCGTTGCCGTCGTAGATGTTCTTCATCTTGCCGTACTGCTCGTCCGTCAGTGTCTGCACCGACTCGTAGTTCACCTCGGTCAAGGGCAGCAGACCCAGCGATGTTTTCCACCAATTGGTCAGCGGGAACGCCACCGAGAGGTACCCGATGTTGCCGTCGCCGTCGCTGATGGAGCTGCTGGGGTCCTGCAGACGCACCATGTCGAGCGACAGCCCCATGTCGAACACGAAGCTGGCGGGCTGTATGGCAGCGTAGGAGGCGGGGTTGAACGGGTTGACCATGTTGGTGGCCGCACGGGTGTAGACCACGCCGCCCATCGATGCCGCGAAGGGCAGGTTGTAGGGCAGATGGCTCATGCCGATGCCATACTGCGAATAGGGGGAATTGATGCCGTTCTGGGCCGACGCACCTATGGCGCCGACACCCGACAGCAGGATGCAGAGGAGAATCTTGATATATCGCATATTCAGGTATTCTGTGTTGTTGTCTGATTCATTTTTCCAAGTTCGTTGAGCCCCTCCATCAGGAGATGCTCGCAGCGTTCCGCCTTGCGGCACATCTTCGGGAGCAGCGTCGCAGCGTCGCCGCCCGTCATGAGGACGTTCATGCTGCCGCCTTCGTCCGCCAGGCGTCCGATGTAGCCCTCCAACTCCAGCACGCTGGCGTTGACACTGCCGCTCATCATGCACTCCTCGGTGGTGGCGCCGATGAGGGGAGCGTCGGACTTGACCTCCAGCAGCGGCAGGCGAGCCGTGAGAGTGTGCATCATCTGCAGTTTCATGGCCACGCCAGGGAGGATGGCGCCGCCGCGATACACGTTGTCGCCGTCCACATAGTCGACGGTGATGCAGCTGCCTGCGTCAATCACCAGCAAGGGTCCTTCGGCGTAGCGGCGACGGGCTCCAGCCACCACGGCGAGGCGGTCGGCTCCCAAGGTCTCCGGCGTGCGGTAGCCCACGAGGAACGGCAGTTTGGACTGCGACGACACGAGGTGCAGGTGCGGCAGCAACGCTGCGGGCAGTACATCCGTCCATCGGGGCGACTGCCCGACCACCGCAGCCGTCACGCGCTCCACGGGGTAATGGCGGCACAGGGTGTCGACATACACAGCCAGCGCCTCGGGCGATTTGTCGAATCGGTCGCTCCACAAATCCACCATACGGTCGCCCTCGAAGAGTGCCGCCTTGGTGTTGGTGTTGCCTATGTCGATGGTGAGGTTCATTTGTCCTGTTTGCCGTTAAACATGTTCATCGCTCTGTCGGGGCCTTGTGTGGCGAAAGTCTTTATCATCTCGGCGGCCTGCTCCAGGCGGGGTTCGAGCACGGCCAACTCCTCGGGGGAGAACTGACCGAGCACGTAGTCAATCTGGTGTCCGCGGCTGAAATTGTCGCCCACGCCGATGCGCAGACGGCAGTAGTTGGGGCCTATCAGTTCCTCGATGTTGCCGAGGCCGTTGTGTCCGCCGCCCGAGCCCTGCTTCTTCATGCGCAGCGTCCCCACGGGCAGGGCGATGTCGTCGACCACCACCAGCAGGTTCTCCATCGGCACCTTCTCCATCATCATCCAATACTTCACCGCCTTGCCGCTGAGGTTCATGTAAGTGGTGGGCTTGAGGAGTATCAGCGTGCGGCCTTTGTAGCGCATCTCGGCGCGGTAGGCGTGGCGTTCCAGCTGGAACTTCACCTCGGCGCTCTTGGCCAAGGTGTCCACGGCCATGAAGCCGCTGTTGTGACGCGTGCCCTCGTATTCGGCGCCCACGTTGCCCAATCCCACAATCAAGTATTTCATGTTCGTTTCTTCCTTTTTGGCGGTGTCTTTTTCGGAACTGACGCACTCCCGTGGCTCCGCTCCATTGTTGGAACCGAGTGACTTGCAGAGCGTTATTATTTTTCTAATTAGTTTCATTACTAATTAAGTAAACTGCAAAGATACAAAAAATAGTGATTCCGACGCATTCCCGCATGGGGAAAAAGCAAAAAGCGCCCCCGATGAGGGAGGCGCTTTTGCCCGTCGGCCAACTGTGGCGGGCCGACTGTGGCGGGCGTCACTCGCCGAGGTCGCCGCCGTTGTCGTCACCGCCGGGGTTGTCGTTGCCACCACCGTTGTCGTCACCGCCGGGGTTGTCGTTGCCGCCACCATTGTTGCCGCCGCCGTTGTCGCCGCCGCCATTGTCACCACCGCCGGGGTTGTCGTTGCCACCCGGATTGAGAGGCGTTACCACCTGGTTGGCCGAGTCGTAGAGTTCCACCACAGTACCGTCGGCATAAATGCGACGCACCACGATGGGGTCGATAGTGCCGCTGGTAATCAGCATCTCACTGGGCCACGCACCAGTAAGATAGTAGGGGTTGCAGCCGTTCAATTTGGAGATGACAATCTTGTCGGGATGGGCGGCAGCATAGGTTGTAATTGCCGTTGCGATGTCGCTGGCCGTCACATCCTCCCCACCCACCTTACGAGTGGCCAAGTCGGTCAGCGCCGGGACAAAGCGTTTGAAATTGACTTTGCGAAACGAGTGTAGCGGAGAGCGACCGCCTATTGAACTAAATGCCACGTTAATCACATCACGGTACATGTTCATGTAGATGGACACCATGCCCATGATATGCGCCATAACCAGCTGTCCGTGTTTCAGGTTATGCTTGACCGCCAAGCTGTCGAATTGATACATGTACACTTTGTTCTTCACCGTGCGGAAGCCGATGTTGCCTGTGTGTCCGTGGATGGGACCTAAAAATGATGCTATACTACTCATTGTTTTTTCTCCTATTTTTTGAAAACCTGTTTTGGGGTTTCATTGTGTTTTTAGAAACTGTTTTGATTTTATTGATGAGAATTATTGGGCATATAAACGAGGGATTTTTTTACGGTATTGAGTGCGCAATGGGGTT
>CACXCY010000133.1 GCA_902766265.1 uncultured Bacteroidota bacterium | reverse complement strand
TGGCGTGCAAGACATCCATGTGGTGGAGCAGCATAACCGCTTCAACCCCAATTCTGAGGTCGCCATGGGTTCGGATAAATGGCTCGACGTGTTCAAATATAAACACACGCTCGAGGCCTACGACACCCTACGACGCAAAGGATACCAAATCATCGCCACCACGCCACATGAAAACGACATGATGATTGATGCCATCAACATCACCCGCCCCACAATCCTGGTGTTCGGCACCGAACTTACCGGACTCACACAGGAGGCCATCGACCACGCCGACGGATATGCCAAAATCCCTATGTACGGATTCACAGAGAGCTACAATATCAGCGTCAGCGCCGCTCTGAGCTTGTTCAGCGTTACCGAGCGTATGCGAAAAGATCCGCAACTGCATTGGCAACTCAGCAACGACGAACAACTGGAGCTCAAACTGCGATGGAGCATACAAACCATCAAGGAGGGAGAACAAGTGCTAAAAAGCATAGCCGAACGGCTGTTCGGCGCCACCCG
The DNA here is from genome assembly GCA_902766265.1 of uncultured Bacteroidota bacterium. Taxonomy (GTDB): domain Bacteria; phylum Bacteroidota; class Bacteroidia; order Bacteroidales; family P3; genus Colimorpha. Next base: position 3,773 of record CACXCY010000133.1, on the reverse strand, counting down.
CTAAACGACCAAGAAATCCACAACAAACACATTCAACAAAAAACATCTCACAACAAACACAATGACAACATTTCAGACAAAGTTCTAAAAATAAATGCACCATATCGTATTGCGGTATACAAAGAATTTGTATCTTTGTAACATTGCAACGCAAGATAAAAAACAAAATAAAATACACAATATGAAAAAGATAATTATTCTTTCACTTGTCATTCTTTTAAGTGGAAGCATGGGCTTTGCCCAAAAAGCCAAAACCGTAGCCGCCAAAGATGTCCCCGAACGCTACACCCGCGATTTTGTCAGCAAATCTAAAGGTGCCAAAGATCCTGTGTGGACACTTGTCGACTCCTCCGTATACGATGCCACATACGTGAACGAACAAGGCAACAAGATGGCCATCCGCTTCTCACCCAAAGGCACTGAGACCCGCTGGTTTATTGAACCCAAATGGTATCCCCATGCCATCACCGATACGATAGCTCACAACTACCCGAAATATAAAATCACTGAGCTTTACGCCTTGATGATTAAGAACAAGATGACTTACCAAACCCGCATTGCCCGGAAATCAGGCCTTTTCAGCAAGAAGGAGAAAAACGCCAAACTCCTCAACTTTGAAACCGACGGTAAATTGATAGACGTCATCGACCTCCGCTAAGCAACCTTCCGATACAATAATACATAAACGCACTTCCTACACCAGCAAGTGCGTTTTTTTGTTATTATTCCCCGAATATGCGAAATTGCCCTTGGTAGTTACTTTAGAAACATAACCCATCAACAGAAAAGAAGATATATATTCGTAGGGCAGAATCTATATTAAAGAACAGAAAGAGGGTGTTCCATAAATTTGGGACACCCTCTTTTCTATTACATAATGACAGCCATTATCCAAGCCGTCACTGCATGTGCTTAACGGAAGCGGACCATGTCGATGAGGCGCACACCCGTCAGCCAGACGGCAATGCAGCCCACGACACCTTGAACCGTCTGCCAGTCCTGCACGGGCTGCAACGTGGTGTCGTCCACAATTTCAAAATATTCAGGGTCGAAGACGTGGTAAGTGTCGGGGTTGATCAGCGTGCCGTCGGGAGAGTGGTAAGCTGTCAACGTGTCCATCACCCACTGCTTCACCTCCGCGACGCTGTGCGTGGCCGACATCTCCACGGCCTGACGCAGGATGGCATAGATGGTGGGAGCCACTTTACGGGCCGACTCACTGAGTCGCATGTTGCGGCTGCTGAGGGCAAGACCGTCGTCGGCACGCACAATGGGACAGGGCACCAGCTCGATGGGATACTTTATTTGCTCCAGCAGGTTGCGTATGATGGCTATCTGCTGGAAGTCCTTCTCACCGAAGTAGGCCTTCTGCGGATGCACAATGTCGAACAGACGCCGCACCACAACGGCGACACCCGAGAAATGGCCGGGACGGCGGGGGCCCTCCATCACCTGCTCCAGCGCACCGAAATGATAGGTCGTCGTGACGGGTTCGGGATACATCTCCTCGACCGAAGGGGTAAGCACAAAGTCGGCACCGACGCTCGCCAGCTTCTCGCAATCGGCCTCCACGGTGCGCGGATATTTGGCCAAGTCCTCCTGGTTATTGAACTGGATAGGATTGACAAAGACACTGACCACGACGGTGTCGCATTCCGACTTGGCTCTCTTGATGAGGGAGAGATGTCCGTCGTGCAGGGCGCCCATGGTGGGAACGAGACCGACGGTGAGGTTATGGTTTTCGCCGCGAGCGGCAGCCAGGGCCTCCTGCAGCGACTTGACGGTTGAGAACTGTTTCATGGTTTTGGGAAGTATGTTGTTTCAATAATGCTTTATTCCACCTCCTCATAGTCATCAAAGTGGTCGTCGTCCTGCTGAGGCAGCGATGGGTCTTCGTTGTTCTGGTAGGTCTGCCGACGCCGGTTGGGCAGTTCAAGCAGATAGTTGAACAGCGTGAGGAGAATGCTGAACAGCAGTGCCCACCCGAAGTTGTCCACCTCAAACGAGCGGCCCAACAGACCGTCGGCCATCTCAATGATGATTGCGTTGATGATGAACAGGAACAGCCCCAGGGAGAGCACCGTCACCGGAAGGGTGACCACGATGAGTATGGGACGGACAATATTGTCGAGCACCGCGATGACGATGGCTGTGCCGATAGCCGCCCAGAGCCCGTTCACCTCAATGCCGGGCAGGAGCAACGCCGCCAGCATGGTAGCCAGCGTGAGCACGATGGTGCGTGCCACGAAGCCCGACGATGATGCGTATGTGATTTGCATAATTCTTTTGTTTTACATTCTGTCTTCAACGTCACAGGTCAATGGGGCCTTTGCCCTGACGGATAAGCTCTGGCTGGTCGCCGCTGCAGTCCACCACGGTGGAAGGCACATCCTCACCGATGCCACCGTCCACTACCAGCTCCACCCTCTTGCCAAACATCTCATGGATAAGCTCCGGGTCGGTCAGGTATTCCGACTCATCCTTCTCATCGCCCTCACGGCGCACCGAGGTAACCACCAGCGGACAGCCCAGTGCCTCCACAATGGCATGGCTCACGCTGTTGGCCGGCACACGCACGCCTATCGTCTTGTTGGCGTTCTGGTAGTTGCGCGGCACCGCATTGTTGGCGTTCATCACAAAGGTGTAAGGGCCTGGCAGGCAGCTCCGCAGCAGGGCGAAAGTGTCCTTGTCCATCGGACGCACATATTCCGACACCTGACTGATGCTGGCGCAGAGCATGGAGTACTTGGCTTTCTTGAGCGAGAACCCTTTGAGTTGCGCTATCTCCTCGACTGCCTTCTTGAACCGCATGCTGCAGGCGAAAGCATAGAGCGTATCGGTGGGAATGACGATGATGCCCCCTTGGTTCAGCACGTCGACAATCCTGCTGATTTCTCGTTCGTTGGGGGAGTCGTTATATAGTTTGACCAACATAATACGGTGCGTTTTGGAGTTGCAAAGGTACGAATAAATTGCATATTGCCGCCAATATGGGTGGAAATATCGCCAGGCGAGGGCCCGCGACGGGCAGGCGAAGGTCCCGGCGAGGGGCAAACGGGGGGTCTGGCGAGGGGCGGGCACCGGCCCGAAGACGCTGCACAAACAAAAAAACCTCCGGGCTCGGGCTCGGAGGTTGTGATTGCTTGGGAAAGTTCGCCTACCTATCTGCGACGGGTGAATACGATAGTTTGCCGAGTATAGGTGGAATCGATAATATTTCCATAATTGTCTTCTCTATACTCCCAGCCCTCGGAGACTGCGGTGATGTGACGCTCGTCGGTCAAGGTGAACGGAACAGGGTCGCCATCAGCATCTTCACCAGTGGGTGTCAGCACGCCACCTCTGCCGTCGAAGGTGTAGGTGAAGCCGGCGCGGTCGCTTTCGGTCCAGCTGGTGTCCCACTCCGGCATATTGAACACATAGGAAGCGGACTCCTCCAGATAACCGTTGGTGGTGCTGGTGAAGGCCAAGAGGAGCGTTGCCGTGAAGCGGTAACCGGCGTCAGATACGACGGTGTCCCATGCCCATGCCGTGCCGACAAGACTGCCGTTGAGGTCGGGCAGGTCACCGCCGTCACCGCCATTGCCGCCATTGTTGTTGCCGCCGTTGTTACCACCATTGTTGTTTTCCGTCGAGTAAGACAGGCGCACCTCCGTGCCGTCGTCCGTGCGGCCCGTGGCCTCGATCGTACCCTTGTGGTCGCCCAAGATGTTCATCGTCACCTCGCCGCTCACCACCATGGTCAAGCCAGCCGGCGTCTGAATGGAACAGTA
>CACXCY010000132.1 GCA_902766265.1 uncultured Bacteroidota bacterium | reverse complement strand
TAAGATAATCAGCTTTATGCTTTGTGTGTTCATCACGGCTGTAATCTTAGGCGCGGTGATGTATATGTTTGAGAGCAAGAGCAACCCTGCGTTCTCCAGTATTCCACAGGGAGTGTATTGGGCGGTGGTCACCATTACAACGGTGGGGTATGGCGACATTACCCCCGTCACACATGCAGGTCGCTTCGTAGCCATGGCGGTGATGTTGCTGGGTTACTCCATTATAGCTGTCCCCACAGGTATTGTTGTGGGAGAGTCTCTCAAGGAACGTCGTTTGGTTCGAGAAGATGAGCAGGAAACTGATGTCGAGAAATCTTCAGAGCAATCCGATATGCCGACGGTCAAAGGTCGTTGTCCGCATTGTGGGTATGAGGAGACCGATGCCGACTCGCGCTATTGTTCCCGTTGCGGTACCCGATTGAACAAGGTAAGTAGAAAGTCGTGGATGGATGACTTCTTCGCATAACAGAGTAACTATAGATAGGAAGAGACACTCAAAAAGATTAAACGATTTTATACAATAGAGATAATGATTAACAAGCATATTATATTATTGGTGGCGTTGTTGATGACCCCTTCATTGTGGGCGCAGAAACATACGGTCAGCGGCACTGTGACAGATAATGCTACAGGGGAGACGCTGATAGGCGCCACAGTGATGGACGCACGTACAGGTAAAGGTACGGTGACCAATGCCTATGGGCGGTATTCATTAACGTTGCCTGTCGATACCGTTGATTTGCGTATCTCCTATGTGGGGTACCAATCGCAGAAACATACGTTTTTGTTTTCGCAAGATACAGTGGTCAATGTGTCCCTCCTGCACAGCATCACTCTTCATGAAGTGGTGGTGTCGGTGGAGCGTCCAACAGACCCCAAGTCATCGCAGATGAGTGCCATTAACATCCCTGTGGAACATATTAAGTCGGTACCTGTGCTTTTTGGAGAGACCGATGTGGTGAAAGCCGTGCAGCTGTTGCCAGGAGTGCAATCTGGCTCTGAGGGTATGGCGGGTATGTATGTGCGCGGTGGTGGTCCCGACGAGAACCTTTTCTTGCTTGACGGTGTGCCGCTCTACAATGTCAACCATCTGGCTGGTTTTTTCTCGGCTTTCAATTCCGATGCCGTTAAGAATGTGACTCTTTATAAAGGTAGTTTTCCCGCTCACTTTGGTGGCAGGATATCGAGTGTGCTTGACGTGACGACCAACAATGGCAATGCCAACGAGTATCATGGAGGCGTATCGGTGGGTTTTATCGCTGCCAAGGCCTTTCTGGAGGGGCCTATAATTAACGATAAAACCACATTCAGTATTTCGGCACGTCGTACATACGCTGATGCGTTGCTCAATTATGCCAACATAGTAAAACTGTTGTCAAGTACGGTGACTCGTGCGGGCTACTATTTCTATGATGTTAACGCCAAAGTGACGCATGAGTTCAGTGATAAGAGCCGTCTTTTTGCCAGCTACTATATGGGCGATGATGTCATCTATGCCAAGGTGAATATCAAAGATGGTTTTCTAACGTCGTTGATGGGTATGGAGGACGTTACCTTTAAGGAATATCTAAAGATGCACTACCGGTGGGGCAATATTGTGGGTTCTTTGCGATGGAATTACGTCCTTAGTCCGAAACTCTTTATGAATGCGACGGCTTCTTATTCGCGTTACCGCAATAATATATCACTGGGTATGGAGGAACTTTATGCGTATGGGAGTGACCGTCAAGAGTTGACAATGGATATGAGCTACAAATCTGGCATTAGGGACATTACGGCTAAAGCGGATTTTGATTATGCACCCAATCCCAATCATAGTGTCAAGTTTGGTGCCTCATATATTCATCATATTTTTACTCCCGAAGTAATGGGCTATGCTTATGATAACTATACAGCCGATTCGGCAAGCAGTTACACCGAGAATGTCGATACAACGCTGGGGGAGGGAGTGGTTCATGCCAACGAATTGTCGGCTTACATAGAGGATGACTGGTCAATAGCTGATATCCTCAAAGTGAACTACGGCATGGCCATCAGTGGTTTTTCAACGCAGGATACCATCTATCCTTCGATACAGCCCCGTGTAAGTGCCCGTATCATGATAACTGACGACCTCTCATTTAAGGCGGGGTACTCATATATGACGCAATATATGCATCTGCTTAGTAATTCTTCTATCAGTCTGCCGACTGACCTGTGGGTGCCAGTGACGAGACGCATTGCCCCGATGTCAGCTCAGCAGGTGGCGGCAGGACTCTTTTATAATTTCCGATTTATAATGGATCTTTCGGTAGAGGCCTACTACAAGAAGATGACAAACTTGATGGAGTATCGTGACGGGGCTTCTTTTTGGGGTACGTCCACCAACTGGGAGGACAAAGTGTGTTTGGGTGATGGTTGGGCATACGGTGTGGAATTTCTGGCACAGCGTACCGTTGGCAAGGTGACAGGATGGGTGGGTTACACATGGAGCCGTACAGAGCGTCAGTTTAAACGTCCGGGACAGGAATTGAGCAATGGCAATCCGTTCCCTGCCAAGTATGACCGTCGGCACGATGTCTCTATCGTTTTGATGTATAAACCCAGCAAGAAATTTGACGCCAGTATCACATGGGTGTACAGCAGTGGCAATACCGCCACTTTGGCTATGCAGGAGTATGAGCAGGTCGAAGGCACGATGACGCAAGAGGATATGTATTCTCAGTTGAGCTCTTATGGCTACGTAGGATATTATGAGAGTCGCAACAATTTCCGGATGCCTGCATACCATAGAATGGATGCCAGTGTCAATTTCCACAAAGACCTTAAACGTGGTTCTCGTACCTTCAACATCAGCGTTTACAATCTTTACAATCGAAAGAACCCCTACATGGTATACGAAAGCAACAGATATAGTTATACTTATAACGGCCAACGATATGGTTCAGCGTTGGTGCAGCTAAGTATTTTCCCCATTATTCCGTCAGTGTCATACATATATAAATTCTAATAGCACAGCGAAATGAAACAGATATTTCCATATTTATCATTACTCATGGTGTTGTCGTCACTATTATCGTCGTGTGAGAAAATGCTGGAGTTCGATGTGGGAACCATCGACTCCGAAGTGGTGGTAAACTCCAACGCCCAGGTAGGCAAACCGCTGGCAGTACGTGTTACGTATAGTCGTTTTTTCTTGGATACGCACAACTTCACTGTTGTAGAAGGAGCTACGCTGACATTGAACGCCAATGGTACCGATTATCCACAGGCAGATTTTCTGAATGGTCGCTATAGTTTCAATTATGCGCCCCAAGAGGGAGATACATTAGAACTCCGAGTACAGGTGGCAGGTCACGAAGATGTAGTGGCAGGTACTCGGGTACCGCAAGGTGTGCAGCTTGATGGCATTTCTACGCGCATGTCACCTACGGAAGAAGAGAAGGCAGTCATACAATTCACATTACATGACCCTGGCACAGAACACAACTATTACCGGCTCCGTATTCGTTCGTCGGACACCAGTACATACTCGTACAATGGTCATACAGATACCACTATTAACAATTATGACAACATATTTTCCTGTTCGGATGTCCGGCTGCTTGGGCAGAATGACATCTATACTGTTGTAGATGGAGGCGTGGAGACATCGGCATTGCTATTCTCCGATGAAAGTTTTAACGGTATGGCCCCGACGCTATCTGTGCAGATGTCTTATTGGCAGATCAGCGACGGGACGTCACATTATTACATCATTGTGGAGTCGCTCTCGTATGAGCTCTATAGATACTATTGTGATGTCACCGCTTCTAATGACGATATAGCATTCTTCAACGAACCTACACGTGTTTTTTCCAACGTGACGCATGGTTTGGGTGTCTTTGGCGCCACCACCACCACGGTAAAGGAACTGACAATGCCTACCTCTTCGAGTTCCCGCAAATGAAAGTTTTGATTACCGATAATACTCATCCTGTACTCCGCCAACATATTGAGGCGGCAGGTATTGATTGTGACGTATGTGTTGACTGTACATACAATACGTTACTTGAAATGGTACAGGACTATGATGCCTTGATTGTTCGTAGCAAAATAATCATTGATCGTCCTTTTATTGATAAGGCCAGGCATCTGCGTTGTATCGGACGTGTGGGTGCGGGTATGGAAACTATTGATGTGGAATATGCAGAGAGCTGTGGTGTCAAGTGTTTCAATTCTCCCGAGGGCAATCGTGATGCTGTGGGGGAACACGCAACTGCATTACTTTTGGCGCTTTTTGACAAGATAACAATAGCCGATGCAGAGGTACGGCAGGGACAGTGGCATCGCGAGGACAACCGGGGCATAGAGGTCAAAGGTCGCACAGTGGGCATCATAGGATTTGGCAACATGGGGGGGGCTTTTGCTCAGCGTTTACGTGGCTTTGAATGTCGTATTCTGGCTTACGACAAGTACCGTCCTGCCCATTGTGAAGAGAACTTTGTCAAGGCGCGTGATTATGTTGTCCCTTGTTCTTTGGATACGTTGCAGCACGAGGCCGATGTGGTTTCGCTTCACGTCCCTCTCACAGAAGAGACACGATATATGGTTAATGCTGATTTCATCGGACGTATGACGCATCCGTTCTATCTGCTCAACACTTCGAGAGGTGCTGTGGTTAAGACCGCCGATTTGGTGGCAGCCATGGAATCGGGACAAGTGCTAGGCGCAGGTCTTGATGTGATTGAATACGAGAATATGGCCAAGGATGGCCTTGTTATGGATGATTTGCCCAACGACTATCGCTATCTGTTAAGGAGTCCCCATACTGTGATGACTCCTCATGTGGCAGGGTGGACAGTGGAATCCAAATACAAACTCGCCACCGTCCTTGCTGACAAGATAGTACAGTGTCTTCGGCAAAATGACTAACAATAGTTGTACATCAGAAGTAATGCTAATATAATACATCTCCCATGCTCATCGTACAAAACGCAATAGTATCCGAAGACGTAGTAGACCGCTGTTTTTGCTGCGACTTGGCGCAGTGCAAAGGGTGTTGCTGTGTTGAGGGCGATTTCGGGGCTCCATTGTTGGAAGAAGAAATACCTATTCTGGAACAGATTCTTTCCCAGGTGCGCCCTTATATGACTGAGGAAGGACGCAGGGTGGTCGACAATGAAGGCGTATCTTCGTTGGATAATGCAGCAGATCCGTGTACTCCGTTGGTGGACAATCGGGAATGTGCTTATGTGGCATGGGGTAGCGATGGTACTGCCTATTGTGCCATAGAACAGGCCTATCGTAACGGATGTATTGCCTTCCCCAAGCCCGTTTCATGCCATCTGTATCCTATCAGGGTGGACGATTTTGGCGAATTTACGGCAGTCAATTATCATGAGTGGGATGTGTGCAGTTGTGCCAGAATCAAGGGTAAGGAAACAGGTATACCATTGTATCGCTATCTCGAGCAACCGCTAATCCGTCGCTTCGGGCAGAGTTGGTATGATGAACTACTGGAACAAATCGCCGGCATGAGACACTGACGTTGTTGGGATGCAGTTGGTTGCTGGTGGAGTACTCTTTTTTCAGTCCGTTACGAAACATTTGTCAGAGTGATGCGTATAACAAAACGTTGCACTCAGGGCGTAGTGTCACCGGGTGCGCGGAAAAATAAGCAATAATAATAGAATAATACTCAAAGAATACAACGACAATATCAATGCAGCAAAAACCTATTGATGAACTTTTTGCCGGAACGCTGAGCGCTAAAACAGAGATTATACCCGTCATTACCAAAGACGAAGAAGATTTCCTTTTAGGTACCGACGAAAATATACCTGACGAGCTACCCATTCTCCCATTGAGGGGCAACGCTATATTCCCAGGCGTCATACTTCCCATTACCGCAGGTCGACAGAAATCCATACGCCTGTTGAAGCAGGCCTCACGGCATGATAGTTTTATTGGTGTTGTGGCACAGAAGACTGATGCCGATGACCCCATGCGTGAGGATCTCTTTGACTTTGGCTGTGTGGCAAGAGTCCTCAAAGTTATTGAGTTGCCCGATGGCAATTCGTTGAGTATCCTGCAGGGTGTGCAACGTTTCATTTTGGGAGACCTGGTGAGCGAAGAACCACAGTTAATAGGCATTGTCCATGCCCGTTTGTTAGAGGATGATGGCGATTTCAAAGGTGCCGTTTTGCGCACCAAGATGGCATTGTTACGCAAGAAGTATGCCGCTGTCCTGCGTGTCAACGAAGTGCCTGGCGAAGCGGCCAACTCACTGAAAAATATTCAGAGCAATAAGATATTGGTTAATTTTGTCGCTGCCCATACCAATCTTGATGTCAATCTCAAGCAGCAGTTGCTCGAACAGTCGTCCTACATGAAGCGTTTGGATGAATTGCTGGATATCTTGGACGGAATTCTTGATGCAGTAAAGCTCAAAGCCGAGATACAGGACAAAACGCGCAAGGAGATGGACCGCCAGCAGCGGGAATACTTTCTGAATCAGCAGATGCATGTCATTCAGGAGGAGTTGGGTGGCAGTCCTGCAGAGCAGGACGCCCATGAGATGCGTGAACGGGCAAAGAAGAAGAAATGGAATGCAGAGGTGGCAGAATTCTTTGAGAAAGAGGTGGTCAAGTTGCAGCGCACCCCGTCGTCAATGCCCGATTACTCGGTGCAGGCCAACTACTTGAATCTGTTGCTTGATTTGCCTTGGAACGAATATACCACTGATAACCTGAACACCGACCATGCGCGTAAAGTGTTGGACCGAGACCATTTCGGGCTGGAGAAGGTGAAAGACCGTATTTTGGAGCATATTGCTGTATTGAGTTTGAAAGGTGATATGAAGTCTCCCATACTCTGTCTTGTTGGGCCTCCGGGTACGGGCAAGACCTCGTTGGGCAAGAGCATAGCTGCTGCCATGAAACGTCGCTATGTGCGTGTGGCCTTGGGTGGTCTTCATGACGAAGCCGAGATACGTGGACATCGTAAGACATACGTGGGTGCTATGCCTGGGCGCATTATCCAGAGCATCAAAAAAGCGCAGTCGGCCAATCCCGTCTTCATTCTTGACGAGATTGACAAAATACAGACCAACACTTTCAATGGCGACCCCACGTCAGCACTGCTTGAAGTGCTCGACCCTGAGCAGAATAGCGCTTTCCATGACAACTATCTCGATCTGGATTTTGACCTCTCCAAAGTGATGTTCATCGCCACGGCGAACAGTTTGAGCACCATTCAGCCGGCGCTGTTGGACCGCATGGAGATTATCGACCTTTCAGGTTACATCTTGGAAGAAAAGTTAGAGATAGCGGCACGTCATTTGGTGCCCAAAGAATTGGCCGAATTAGGGTTTCCTAAAGCTGGACTCAAGTTTTCCAAGCCGTTGTTGGTGACGCTCATCAATGATTACACGCGTGAAGCAGGCGTCCGTCAGTTGGATAAGACAATTGCCAAGATTATCCGACGCAAGGCCGTCAAGGTGGCCGCCGGTGAGGTGATAGACAAGACTATCCGAGTATCGGAACTCAAGGAACTGTTGGGATTGCCTATCCATCAGAGCGAACATCGCGGCAAGGAAGCTCGTGTTGGCGTGGTAACAGGTCTGGCATGGACATCCGTGGGGGGAGAGATACTTTTTATTGAGGCATGCACATCCAAAGGCAAAGGCACGCTGACGATGACGGGCAATCTGGGCGACGTGATGAAGGAGTCAGCCACGCTGGCTTTTGAATATCTCAAAGCCAATGCTTCTGATTTCAGTGTTGACAATGCAATCATAGAGGAGAGCAACATCCACATCCATGTGCCAGAAGGTGCGGTGCCTAAAGATGGACCATCGGCTGGCATCACGATGTTTGTGGCCATGGTGTCGGCCTTTACCGGTCGCAAAGTGAAGGCCAATTATGCCATGACAGGCGAAATTACGCTGCGTGGCTCAGTAACGCCTGTGGGAGGTATCAAAGAGAAGATACTGGCCGCCAAGCGTGCCACCATCACCGATATAATACTCTCGGAGGAAAACCGCCGCGATATAGAAGATATCAATGCCCAATATTTGAACGGACTAACCTTCCACTACATCAGCGAGATGAGGGAAGCATTGCCGTTGGTATTGGAGTAGGCGGTCGTCCCCCGACGGAAATACCAGTGACCATGAAGAAGCCCCTCGCCCTCCTTGCTCTTGTCCTGTTGACCACGGCTACCCAGGCCCAGTTTATCGCCGATACCAACAAGTCGGTATCGGTGTCGTCAGGCAACCATATCAAGACATTGGGCAAAATCTCGGGGCTTTCTTATTTTGACGGACAGATGCGTGTCTGTATTTCGGGTATGACGTTTTCTGCCACGAGCAGCGATGCCTCGATCTCGGAACTCAAAATCGATGCCGGCGCGCAGAAGGTGGACCGCAATATTACCTATATCACCAAGAATCCTGTCACGGGCAATGTGTTCTACACCAAGGACAATGGCAAGGGTCATACTGAACTCCACGAGTTGAAGCCCGCCGGCGGTGGACGTTTTAGTGCAGAGCAAATAAAGATGCGCAAATACCAAGGCAGTATCAGTCATCCCACGTTTTCACCCGATGGGTGCATCATGATTTTCTCCGCCAACGATATGCCAGGGCAGGGGGGAAGCGACCTATGGTACAGTGAGTACCGTGGCGGCAAATGGCAGACGCCCCATTGCTTTGATGTCGGCATCAACACCAAGGGCAATGAGATTACACCGTGTATAGCTGGACGTTACCTTTATTTTGCATCCGATAATAACAGCTACGGTTATAAGATTTATGTCACACGTCTACTGCGCGAGGAGAAGTCTACCGACAAAGGCAGTGTGCTCCTGTTGCGCCATGGGCGTACCATGCGTCTGCCGGCACCGGTCAATTCTGGTGATGCTGATTATGGTTTGATAGTCGACGAGGCAACGCAACAGTTGTTCTGGATACACAACGACGGTGTGGATGAACAGCTCATGTCGGCCTCGGGCCGTCTGGACTGTGTGGTGTTGGAGGGAAATCTTACCGACTATGCCGATGATATGCGGCGTTTGTCAGGGGGCTCCGTGGAGGTAGCACTGGCCGACAATCCGCGGAAGATACTCTATCGCGTCTACTCTGATGACGACGGCCACTATCGTGTCTATTTGCAGCCCGAGCGGGAATATGCTCTCACCTTTGTCGCTCGAGGTTATATGGCTGAGACGCGGACGCTGCGTCCTCGCCGCAACGATGAGAATCAACTGGTCAACGTCATGCCCTATAGTATTGGGCTTCAGGTGGCGCGGTATGATAAGCAATACACCTACAGCGGTATTGACATCTTCGGTGCCGATGCAAGTAGCGACATTGCCGATGGAGCGCAAGGGTTTCTTGACCCCATCGTACGCATCTTGGCTGACAGCCCTCGGCTAAAGGTCAATATTACGGCTAAGCGTACCCGTGGCGACAACGTGTCGTTCAATCAGCTTCTCTGCAATGCGCGTTTGGAGGAACTGATACAATACTTTGTGGTCAGCGGTATAGACGCTGGACGTATCACCACTGACATTGTGGCCGAGCAGAGGACTGCAAAGAAAGGCCGCCGTACATCGTCCCAGCCGTCAGAGGCGGAGTCTGATGTCATCCAGTTCACTTTTATTGAGTAGTCGTGTTAGCCCCTTTGCATCTGCAGTCAGCAAGATGACTGGGCTGCGATATTTGGCGATAACAAGGGGTGATAGGCACCGAAAGGTTTGCTGTTGGCGGTTGCCCCTCGATTGTATGCGACGGAAATGCATTTGACAACCATACGGATAGGGATGTCGTTGGGCAAAAAGAAAAAAAAATTTTGTCGGTTATAAAAAATGTAGTACTTTTGCAACCGATTTCCGATAGGGAAATCATCCAATTTGTTCGGGGCGTGGCGCAGTTGGCTAGCGCACTTGCATGGGGTGCAAGGGGTCGAAAGTTCGAGTCTTTTCGCCCCGACAAAGAGAAGGAGGGAGACACACAGGTGTCCCTCCTTTCTTGCTATTACCACTATCCGGAAGCCCCCATGTATCGTACCAAAACAAAACCGTGCTGTTATTGCCGATAAAACCGCGCATTTGTTGGACATAAAACCGTATTTTGTTGGACAACAAACCGAAGGGCGTGATTTTGCCCTTTTAGGGCTGCCCTTGGTTGAGGTCGTTGATCAGTGGCTGCGTATCATACTAAAAGGTGTTTTTCTGCGTTAACGGGGCATGATTGAAGAACTTTATGAACGTTACCTGCAGTCGCGCATGGTGACGACCGACAGCCGTCAGGTGACTCCCGGTTGTATCTTTTTTGCCCTCAAGGGTGATAATTTCGATGGTAATGCTTTCGTGCCGCAGGCGTTGGCACAGGGAGCGGCGGCCTGTGTGACCAGCGATGCACAGTATGGAGCGGACCAACGCTGCTATGTGGTGCCCGACGTGCTGAAAGCGTTGCAGGAGTTGGCGCACTGCCATCGCCGCCATTTGTCTATCCCCTTTGTGGGAATCACGGGCACGAACGGCAAGACGACGACCAAGGAGCTCGTGCATGCGGTGCTCTCTAAAAAATACCGTACCCACGCCACGCGAGGCAACTTCAACAACCATCTGGGCGTGCCGCTCACTATCCTCTCTATGCCTGCCGACACGGAGGTGGCTATTGTCGAGATGGGTGCCAACCATCCGGGCGAGATAGACTTCCTTTGTCATATCGCGGAGCCCACCTGCGGCCTCATCACCAACATAGGTCGGGCGCATCTGGAGGGCTTTGGCTCGTTTGAAGGTGTGGTGCGCACCAAGACGGAGTTATACCGCTGGCTTGCTGCCATGCCGGAAGGCGGCTCGGGCGTGTCGCCCACCATTTTTGTCAATGCAGACAATGCGATACTGATGGATGAGGCGGCCAAGGTCAGCTCCATTCCGGAGATTCCTTCGTTCAGTCCGGCTTACATACCCAACACTAATAACCCCGACTGGGCACAGCGTCCCCGTGTGGGACTGCTCAGCTATGGTAGCACCGATGATGCGGAGGTGAAGGGCAGCTGTGTGGGCTGCAACCCTTACATGAAGTTCTATTTCGAAGAGGACGACAATGTCTATACCGTGCAGACATGTCTGCTGGGGGCTTACAATTTCGACAACGCGATGGCGGCCGTCTGTGTGGGACGCTATTTTGGCGTGGATTTGTTCGATATCAAGGAGGCCATCGAGAGCTATGTGCCGCGCAACCAGCGTTCCGAATAC
>CACXCY010000131.1 GCA_902766265.1 uncultured Bacteroidota bacterium | reverse complement strand
GGGGCTCCGCGCCCGTCGTTTTCTCGCCTCGACATACAAACAGGTTTGTCTGTTCTCGGCTTATCGAAAACGTTAAATTTTAACAATCGGTAATTTTTACTTAATGTATTAATTGTCAGTATAATAAGTACCTTGTCAGTAACTTGCTAGTAACTTGACAGTAACATGACAGTAACTTGGTAGTAACTTTTTTGATGCGTTTTTCGGCCCCAAATGTTAATTTCTCTATGCCGGAGGGGTATACGGTTTAACATTAAGTCCACCTCATGACAGCAACTTCACTTGTTTGTTGTTGATAACCTATGCGAATAAAGTTGGCGGATGATGTTTTTTTGCGTACATTTGCATTTTCTCCATTCTGGAGGAAAGCAACGTACTTTATAGATAACTAACAAAATAGACAATAATGAAGAAACTTGCAGTGGTTGCTTTTGGAGGAAACGCCCTGTTGCGCAGCGGCCAGAAGGGCACATACCAGGAGCAGCTGGCCAACGTGGAACAGACCTGCGAAAATCTTTGCAACCTCATCAAACGCGGCTATAACATAGTCATCGGTCACGGTAACGGTCCCCAGGTGGGCAACGTCATGTTGCAGCACGAGGCCGGCAAAAAGGAGTTCGGCATCGAAAGTATGCCTATGGACTTCTGCGTGGCAGAGACGCAAGGTTCGATTGCATACATGATCGAGGTGGGGCTGCGCAATGTGTTTGCCCGCAACGACATATTCAAAGACGTGGTCACCATCGTGACCCAGGTGGCCGTCAACAAGCTCGACCCCATGTTCAGCAATCCCACCAAGCCCGTAGGTCCCTACTACACCAAGGAGCAGGCCGAACAGCTGCATACCGAAACAGGCGCCATCTACAAGGAAGACCCCAAGGGCAACGGATGGCGCAAAGTGGTGGCATCGCCCAAACCCAAACGCATCAACAACATCAAAATCATCAAACAGCTGGCACAGGCGGGCAACGTGGTGGTGACTGTGGGCGGCGGCGGCATCCCCGTGGTGGAGGAATGCGACTATGTACAGGGAGTGGAAGCCGTCATCGACAAAGATCTCGCTTCAGCTCTCTGCGCCATACAGATACAGGCCGACGAGTTCTATATCCTCACCGATGTGCCCAAGGTGTATATCAACTTCCGCAAGGAGAACGAGAAAGCGCTCGACACCATTACCGTCGACGAAGCCAAACGATACCTAGCCGAAGGGCAGTTTGCCGAAGGGTCGATGGCTCCCAAGGTGCGCGCCGGCATCATGTTCATCGAGAACGGCGGCAAAAGCTGTGTCATCACAGAGGCAGGCCAGCTGGACAACCCTTACTGCGGCACACGCATCGTCCGCTAAACAGACATCACAATGAATCACAGAGAGTCATCAATGGATAAGATTGCCTCCTCGCCCCAGTTCAAACCCTTTATGAAAGTGGTCGCAATTGTCGGCGTGGCGGGCGCCGTGGTTGGATTTCTGATGAAACGAATGGGGATGGAGGGAGGCGAAACGCTGCTCACCATGGGGATAGGCACACTTGCTGTGGTGGCATTCCTACTGGGACGCTTGTTCCCCTGCCCCGACGAAAACGGACGTTCCCTGTGGAAGTTCGCGATGACGCTGACGGGCTACTCGCTGGCGGCAACCATCGTAGGTCTGGGATTTCTGCTTTTGCAATGGTCAGGAGGAATGATGATGCTGACGGTGGGTGTCGCCACACTGGCACTCTGCGCCCTCGTATGGCTGTATGTGAGGAATTTCCGAAACAGAAACAAAGATCAACAACACCAGATTCCGCCTTCTAATTTATCGTAATTTCTAATTCAAAAATCAATAAACAATGGCTTACAATTTAAGAAACCGCAGTTTTCTGAAACTGCTCGACTTCACACCGAAGGAAATCCAGTACATGCTCGACCTGGCCCGCGACTTGAAACGCGCCAAATATGCAGGCACCGAGCAGCCCAAACTGAAAGGCAAGAATATTGCCCTGATATTTGAGAAGACTTCCACGCGCACCCGCTGCGCTTTCGAGGTGGCCGCCTACGACCAGGGTGCCCACGTGACCTATCTGGGTCCCACCGGCTCGCAAATCGGAATCAAAGAGTCGATGGCCGACACCGCCCGTGTTCTCGGACGCATGTTCGACGGCATCGAGTACCGCGGTTTCAAACAGGAGACAGTAGAAGAGCTGGCCAAATACGCCGGCGTCCCCGTATGGAACGGTCTCACCAACGAATTCCATCCCACCCAGATTCTGGCTGACTTCCTCACCATGAGCGAACATGTGGACAAACCGCTGAACCAGGTGACCTATGCCTACCTCGGCGATGCCCGTTTCAACATGGGCAACTCGTTGATGGTTGGCGGTGCCAAGATGGGTATGGATGTCCGCATCGTGGCTCCCAAAGCCCTGCAGCCCGACAAGAAACTCATAAAGACCTGCCAGGAGATAGCCAAACAGACAGGCGCCAAGGTCACCGTGACCGACGACGTGAAGAAGGGCGTGAAAGGTTGCGACTTCCTTTACACCGATGTGTGGGTATCGATGGGCGAACCTGCCGAGGTGTGGAAACAGCGCATCTCCCTGCTGAAACCCTATCAGGTGAACGCCGCCACGATGAAGGCAACGGGCAACCCGAACTGCAAATTCATGCACTGCCTCCCCGCCTACCACAATCTGGAGACACAGGTGGGACGCGACGTCAACAAACAGTTCGGTCTCGACGGCATTGAAGTGACCGAGGACGTGTTTGAGAGCGAGAACAGCATCGTCTTCGACGAGGCCGAAAACCGTATGCACACCATCAAGGCCGTGATGGTGGCCACGCTGGGTGACTAACCATCCTCTGCATGCCATACGGCAACAGACCGAATACAACGCAAGCACTTGCGGGGAGTGGGCATAGTCCCCACTCCCTTTTTATAACTACTCTATCCACACAATCATTTCCGGCTCCGCAGAGCCACCGTGATGGACGACAACCGCCCGAAAACGGCACAACAAAACAATAAAACTCATGAACACTAAGAAAACCATTGGTTGGATTGTCTCTATTGTTCTCACCCTCATCGCATGGTGCATCCCCACAGAGGCATACGGCATCCCAGGACTCACCGTCATCGAGAAACGAGTTATCGCCCTATTCGTATTCGCAGCGGCGATGTGGATTTGCGAAGCCATCCCCATCTGGGCCACATCGGTGGTCATCATGGTGCTGATGCTGGTCACCACTTCCGACAGCATGTTGTCGTTCTTCGCCACCGATAACCTAGGCACTCCCATCGACTACAAATCCATCATGGCTGCCTTTGCCGACCCCACGGTGATGCTGTTCATGGGCGGATTTGTCTTGGCTATCGGCGCAACCAAATACAAACTCGACGCCAATCTGGCACGTGTGGTACTGAAGATGTTCGGCTCGCGCCCCCGGAACGTAATGATGGGCTTCATGGTCATCACCGCCATACTGTCCATGTTTATGAGCAACACGGCGACAGCGGCAATGATGATAGCCATTCTCACACCCGTTCTGGCATCGCTGCCCGATAGCGACAACCGAGGACGCGTGGGTCTGGCGCTGGCCATACCGGTAGCCGCCAACGTGGGCGGTGTCGGATCTCCCATCGGCACGCCTCCCAACGTCGTTGCCATGCGCTATCTGAACGAATCGCTTGGCATCGATATCGCGTTCGGACAATGGATGATGGTGATGGTGCCCCTTGCCATTGTCATCCTGTTCATCACATGGATATTCCTCTGCCGCATGTTCCCCTCCAAGCAGGAAAAAATAGAGATACACATCGGCGGCCAATGGGAGAAGGGGGCAAAAGCGTGGACGGTATACATCACTTTTGTAGTCACCATATTCCTCTGGCTGTTCGGCAAAAAGCTTTTCGGCATCAACGTCAATGTGGTGGCTCTGATACCTTTTGCGGTATTCTGCATCTCGGGCGTGTTTGAGAAGAAAGACCTTGCCAGGATTGACTGGGACGTGCTGTGGCTCGTCACCGGTGGTTTTGCCCTGGGTGTAGGTATCGACAAAACAGGATTGGCGGCGCTGCTGGTCAACACCATTCCGTTCGACACTTGGTCGGCGTTGCTGGTCATCCTCGGCAGCGGATTGCTCTGCATATTGATGTCCACCTTTATGAGCCACAGCGCTACAGCCGCGTTGCTGATACCCATACTCACCGCTGTAGCCACCGGCATGGGGCCGCAACTGGCACCCTTCGGCGGAGCTGCCACCCTGATTATCGGACTCGCCATCTCGGCATCGTTCGCGATGGCGCTGCCCATCTCCACTCCTCCCAACGCCATTGCCTATTCCAAGGGTTTTATACAACAGAAGCAGATGGCTCTGGTGGGAATATTTGTCGGCATCATCGGCCTCGTCATCGGCTATGCGGCGCTCATCCTCGCCGGCAAAACTGGATTATTGATAGGACAATAACTTTGATATTATGAAACACGTATTGTTAACGCTGACTGTCCTGCTGACCGCACTGACTGTCACCGCCCATGCGGCCGACAACGATACCGCCAAAGCCGCCCGGAAAGTCACCGTGAAGCCCTATGGCTTTGTGCGCAACTACCTGACCTTCGACAGCCGCAAGACCTATACCGTTGTCGGCGGCGAATACAATATGCAGCCCTACGACGAGGAATGGAACATCACCCAAGCCCAGGCCGACACCACGGGGCTGGAACGTGCCGACCTGAATGCTGTGCCGACAACACAGCTGCAGGCGCTGACCACCCGCTTCGGTCTCAACATCAGCGGCCCCGGTCTGCTGGGGGGCTCCAGCTCGACAGGAAAGATAGAGGGCGATTTTGGCGGATTCGGAACCAACAACACCGTTCTGCGTCTGCGTCTGGCCTACGTCCGTCTGAACTGGCAGCACACCACCCTCCTCCTGGGACAGGACTGGCATCCCATGAGCGGCAGCGTGATGCCCAACGTGCTCGGCATGGCTGCAGGCGCCCCTTTCCGTCCTCACAGCCGCACGCCGCAGATACGCTACGAATACCACAGTGACAAGGGTATGGAATTAAGTGCAGCACTGCTGTGGCAACTACAATATATGTACAACGGCCCGTCCTACTCCAACGGGCAGTGGACCTCGGTGGCTTCCACATCGTTTGCCAACAACGCGCTGGTGCCTGAGGGTTTTCTCGGCATCGGCTACCGCTCGGAGCATGTCTTTATGCAGGCCGGCGTGGATGTGCAGACACTGCGGCCCCGCATCTATGGGGTACGCACTGTTGACAGCGTCGCCTATCGGGTGCCTGTCCGTGAGATTTTCACCACCGCCTCCCCCACCCTCTATTGTCAATACACGGGAGACGCCTTCGGGCTCAAGTTCCGCACACTCTACGCCCAAAACACATCCCATCTCAACCAGCTGTGCGGCTATGCCGTCACCGAAGCCCGCGCCGACGGCTCCTGGCGATATGCTCCCATGCGGGCCAGCATCAGCTATCTGGACCTCAGCTACGGGAAAACCTGGCGCGGCGATTTGTTCCTCGGATACATGAAAAACTTGGGCACCGGCACCGAGCTGCAGAACTTCGGCACCGCTGCAGTGCCCCAATACTACATCTTCAGCAAAGGTGGCTTCACCAGCATCAACTCCGTCTATCGCATTGCATCGGGCGTCAGCTACAATCTCAAAGCATTCAACATCGGTCTTGAATACGAATACACGGTGGCCACCTATGGCACCGTGGGCTCCGACGGGAGCGTACTGAAGGACGAGCGGCTGCACCCTGCTGCCAACCACCGCGTATGCTGTTTGGTGAAATACAACTTCTGACCCTCCACGCGACAACGGATAAGTCCTGACGAATCCGCCGCAACCTCATGCAAAAACAAGGAGGCCGCCAATTAATTGGCGGCCTCCTGTGTGTTTGTATCGAGGGAGTCAAACTACTTGGAAGGTTCTCCAATGCTCTTGACTACATCGTCGAGAATGTCTTTGCCAGCTTCCTTCAGCTCGTCAGCAGCAGTCGAAGTTTCCTGCTTGGGGGCAGCGGTAGCCGCAGGAGCGGGTTCTTCTTTGCCACAGTTGCAACCCAGTTCTTCGGCTTTGGCATGCATCACCTCGCCAAATTTCTTGAAGAGACCTTCTTCTAGCTCGGCCATCTCCTCTTCGGTCAACGCGTCGGTGGCCTCGTCATATCCCTCCGGAGTGTTTTCGAGAACGGCCATGAGCTCATCGCAAGTCTGTGCCTGCTCCATCTGGGCGATAGCGTTTTCAACGATTTTGACGGTTTTCTTGTAGGGGCTGTTGCAAGCCGCAAATACGAAAATGACACTGAGAAGTGCCGACATTAAGAATACTTTTTTCATTGTGTTGGTGTTTGAAATTTATTTTGCAAAGGTACGACATTTTTTTGAATGGCACACAAAAGAATCCCGACGCACTGGAGAGGCAGATTGTCCCATCAGTATAGGCATGTTTGTCTCATCCGCGTGAGACGGGTTGCCTCACCCGCGTGAGACAAGGTGTCTCACATGCAAGAAACAAAACTGAGTCACCCAAAGCACTACTCTTCAACAAGATAACATCAACACACAGCAAGCACATAAAAGAGGAAAACCGCCGGACAATGCCAGCGGTTTTCCTCTTGTTGCCGTTCTTCCACCCGAAAGGTTAGATTTCCTTGACAGGGATGTCGAAATAAGTGTCGGGGAAGGGCTCGTTCTTGAGGGTGAAGTGCCACCACTCGCAGTCGTAGGGTTTGAACCCGTGGCGCATCATGGCGCGGCGCAACAGCATACGGTTCTCAAACTGCT
>CACXCY010000130.1 GCA_902766265.1 uncultured Bacteroidota bacterium | reverse complement strand
CCTTCCTTGGTACTCACCGGCTTGTGGTAGCGGACATCCAGCCGGCTAGTCATGCCGCTGGTACGCATCTTGCGAAACACAACCCATCCGGCAATCTCATCACACAATGTGGCTTGAATGCCGCCATGCAGCGTGTCAATCCATCCCTGGCTGTCATTGTTTGGTGTCCAATGACTGACTATATCTTCTCCATCCTCATAGAATGTCATTCGCAGTCCATGTTCGTGGTTGGGGTCACAGCCAAAGCATCGATACCCCTTACGATTCACCCAAGGATTTATCAGTTTTTTCATCGTTTTATGCTTAAAAACAAAAGAGATTGGCATTGTCAATCTCCCCTGTATACACTATTCATCATTTTGTGACCCCGGCGGGATTCAAACCCACGACTTTCGGAACCGGAATCCGACGTTCTATTCAGCTGAACTACGGGGCCGTTTTAATTCATTTTCGCATACTATAACTGCGTTTCTTCTTTATTATTGTCCGAAGATACTATTTGTTTCAAAAAAGCGCTCATGCGTCAGCAAATACCTTGCCGTCAGCCAGAGTAACCTGCAGTTTGGTATATTCGCTATGGAAATCGTTGCGCAGACGGTCCATGTAGCGGCGACACTCCCATTTGCACATAGGCAAATCATGAAGCAGACAGTTGCCACACGTTTCCGGGGTGGTGGCAGGAACCTCGTCTTGTGTCAGTATCCACTCCAGACACTCGATTGTCAGTCGACGCATATCTTCAACAGTGTACTGCCCCGTCATAATGATGTACATACCTGTCAGGCACCCCATAGGACCGACGTACACCACATCGTCCTTAACCTGCGAATTGCGGAACCACGTGGCCATCAGATGCTCAATACTATGAATAGCTGCTGGAGCAATAGCCGGCTCGCGATTGGGCTCGGTTATGCGCAAATCGAAGGTTATGAAATTCTTGTCGATACGGGAGACATAAATACCCGGTTTCAAGTGGGTATGGTCGATGGTAAAACTCTGAATAACTTCCATAACAAGTAGTATATATCTTTCGTTATGCTGTAATTTATTGTTTTATCGTTCAAATGTATGAAACTACCGAATTTGCACAAACATTATATGTTATACAATATTTTATTTTAAATGGATGTCGGTAGTGCCTGCAGGATGGACTTGATTGTCTGGAACGAATTGTCGCCCACTGCAGCCCAGAAGTCATTATATTGCTGCACATGGTCGTCATAGGTTTTGGCCTCGGCAGGCACATCGCTGATGACTCGTATTGCCATAAAAGGCACTTGATTCAAATAGCATGTTTGAGCAATAGCAGCTGCCTCCATCTCAACAGCTAACCCTTCGGGGAAGTCACTCTTAATCTCCTTCAGGCGAGCATCGTTGGTGATGAACTGATCGCCCGTACAGATGAGACCGCAATGAAGGGGATGTGACGATTGGATGGACATGGCTGCCTGGCAGAGTTTTTCATTGCATGCATAACGTTCCGGAAGACCTTGTATCTGCCCTTTGGCGTTATCCTCACCGCACCATACATCGTGATAGACCACCTCATTGGCTATCACCACATCCATCACCCGCAACGAAACATCAATACCACCTGCCACGCCTGTATTCAGCACACAATCGGGATGACATTCATTGATGAGCCGTTGTGTACCCAATGCTGCATTGACCTTGCCAATGCCACTACGCCATAACACAATCTCGTTGCCCGAAAGCACACCTTGGTCTCCACCGAGCAGCTGCCTCATCTGGCGGTACTCGATATCCATGGGTATGATGATTCCTATCCTCACAGCGCTATCTATTTGTTTCGATACTGGAGGGCTGCACCTATGAAAGCCACAAACAATGGATGTGGGTGCATCACCGCACTCTTGTACTCAGGATGGAACTGTGCACCGACGAAGAACGGATGATTAGGCACCTCCACAATCTCAACCAACTGGGATTCCGGGTTGAAACCCGCAGGAATCATGCCAGCATTCTTGAACTCTTCCAGATATGCGCTATTGAACTCATAGCGATGACGGTGACGCTCAGAGATATCCTCCTGCCCGTATGCCTCAAATGCCTTTGTACCTTTCACCAGCTTGCAGGGATAAGCACCCAGACGCATCGTGCCGCCCATATTGGAGATACTTTTCTGTTCTTCCATCATGTCAATCACAGGATGTGTCGTTGAGGGAGAAATCTCCACGGAATGTGCATCCTTATAACCCAGCACATTGCGAGCGAACTCAACGACAGCGCACTGCATACCGAGACAGATGCCGAGGAACGGTATCTTGTTCTCGCGCGCATACTTGACGGCGAGTATCTTGCCTTCGATACCACGGGTGCCAAAACCCGGGGCTACCAGTATGCCGCTCAGGCCAGACAACTTTTCCTCTACATTTCCCTCATCTATATATTCAGAATGAATATATTTTACATGGACTTTGGTACGCAGCTCCGTACCTGCATGCACAAAGGCCTCCGATATGGACTTGTAGGCATCCTGCAACTCGACATACTTTCCTACCAATCCGACGGTCACCTCTTTCTCCGGGTTGTGCAGCTTGTACAGGAATGCCTCCCATTTCGTCAAGTCTATCTCATTCTTTACTGGCACATCAAGTTTTCTCAACACCTGTATATCAAGTTTCTCATCCCTCATCTTGATAGGCACCTCGTAGATGCTCGACACATCGCCGTCCTCTATCACGCACTCCGACTCCATATTGCAGAACAGGCCTATCTTCTCCCTTACGCTGCGCGTCAGCGGTTTCTCGGTACGGCACACGATGATATCGGGCTGCACGCCCTGCTGCTGCAGCGCCTTGACGGAATGTTGGGTGGGCTTGGTCTTCAGCTCACCGGCGGCGGCTATGTATGGTATGTAGGTCAGGTGAACCACGATGCAGTTCTTGCCCAGCGCATATTTCAGCTGACGAACGGCCTCTACAAAGGGAAACGACTCGATGTCGCCTACCGTTCCTCCGATTTCGGTTATCACAAACTCATACTTGCCAGTATTGCCCAAGGCGGTGATGCGCTCCTTGATTTCGTTGGTGATGTGGGGTATCACCTGGACGGTCGAACCCAGGTAATCGCCTCTGCGCTCTTTCTCTATCACATGCTGGTAGATGCGCCCGGTAGTGACGTTATTGGCCTGGGAGGTAGCCACCCCGGTGAAGCGCTCATAATGGCCCAAATCGAGGTCCGTTTCAGCACCGTCCTCGGTCACATAGCACTCGCCATGCTCGTAGGGGTTCAGCGTGCCGGGGTCGATATTGATGTAGGGGTCAAGTTTTTGGTTTGTCACCAAATAGCCACGGGCCTTCAGCAAACGAGCCAGTGATGCGGCGATGATGCCTTTGCCCAACGACGATGTCACGCCACCTGTGACAAAAATATATTTTGTTGCCATAACCGATGAGGTTTTTAGTTTACACTTTCCTGCGTGCTTTACGTCTTATACAGCGACAATTACATAACATTCGCTCATTATATCTTGCGTAAACACGACGTTGCAAAAGTAAGATTTTTTGGCAACTTACCCTACCCCATGGGGAATTATATTTTGACATTTTTTCAACCGCTCCATAACATTTCCACCCTTGTCTCCGTTATACCACAACGAAATTCATCTTGTTATGAAACGCCATTTCTTCCTCATCATTGTCGCTCTTTTTGCACTGGCCGCCAGCAGTCTCATCGTCACCTTGATTATCCAGACCAACCGCACCACGGCTATCAGCAGCAATCTTTTCAGCATCAGTGTGAGCAATGCCATGGAGGATGTTATCGACCAGCTCGACCGCCTGAAGGTGGAGGACTACATCAGCCAGAACGACCGCTATAAGCTTCTGAAGTACAAACGCATCGAGGATATCAACAGCAAGATGCAGACGCTGGTGCGCAACAACACGGAGTTCTTCTACGACACTACACGCATTCAGATTGACATCCAGGACAGCATTATCCTCTCCCCTACCACCCGTCTCTCCGACAAGGAGGACGAGCTGGTCAGGCAATACAACAACCTCCTCGCCAGTCGCAACAAGCTGACCAACGGCTCTGTGTTCTACGAGCAGTTTGTCAACGAGCTGTCGGTCTACGTCATCAACAACATCATGAGCAACAAGGCGTTCAACTACGAACTGCTCGACACACTGATTTCCGAGAAGCTGATGGAGAACGGCATCGACCTCAACCCCACCATCGGCATCCTCTCCCTGCCCAAGCAGGAGGTGCTCTTCTGCAGCGACACCTCCAAGACGGAGGCCATGCTGCTCTCTCCCTACCGCTACACGTTCCACCCCAACGGCATGTCGGCAGCCAACGAGTACTACATCGTCCTGCTCTTCCCCAAGACGCTGCTTTTCCTCAAGGACAGTCTGTCGGTCTACACCGCCGTCAGCATCATCCTCATACTCATTATCTTCGCGCTCTTCATCGCCTCGCTCCAGGTGATTATCAACCAGAAGAATCTGGACGTGATGAAGAACGACTTCATCAACAACATGACGCATGAGATAAAGACGCCCATCGCCTCCATCGGCCTGGCCTGCGAGATGCTGCAGGACAAGACACTCGACTGCGACGAGGCGACGCGCGACACCTACCTGGGCATGATTGACAGCGAGAACCGCCGCATGCGCATGTTGGCCGAGACCATCCTGCAGAGCTCCAAGATGTCGAACAAGAACTTCTCGCTCAACTGCAGGGAGCTCGACATCCACCCTGTGATAGAGAACGTGACCAAGAGTTTCTCCCTCGCCGTGGGCAACCGACGGGGCCGGCTAATCTCCGACCTGCAGGCGTCGCCCTCGGTCATCTTCGCCGACGAGCTGCATGTGACCAACATGATTTACAACCTGCTGGACAACGCCATCAAGTACTCGCCCCAGGAACTGTGGGTACGCATCGCCACACGCACCGAGGACGGCAAGCTCATCCTCTCCGTCACCGACCACGGTATGGGCATCAGCAAAGAGGCACAGGCCCACATCTTCGAGAAATTCTACCGCGTGCCCACCTGCGACGTCCACAACGTCAAGGGGTTCGGCATAGGGTTGAACTACGTCGCCCAGGTGGTGAAACTCCACCAAGGCACCATCCACGTCGACAGCGAACCCGGCAAAGGAACCACCTTCACCATCGAATTACCCAACCAGCCGTAATAACTCCTCACGGCTGGGTTTCCTCTACCCGTCAGATGGGATAAGCTTACGTCACACCTGATGTAAGCTTACACAAGAGCTGATGTAAGCTTACATGACACCCTGACGTGAGCTTACATCAAACTTGATGTGAGCTTACATCAGGTCTGATGTAAGCACACACCACAAAACAGATATTCCGGATTACTTGATTTCGATTCCGCCAAACGAGCAGTTACCCTTGAGATACAGCGACTTCACCGCACCGTTGGTCTGCTGGTGCTCCCTGCACTCCACTCCGGCAAACGAAGTCTCCACCGCCTGCTTGACCACCACATCATTGTCCACGCGGATTTCCATCCCGCCGAAACTGCAGTCAATCTCAACAACCGCCCCGTCAAGCACATCAGCCCCACGAAGGTCTATTCCCACAAAGCCGAAACCGACCTGCACCCTGGCCCCTTCGAAACGCTGACCAGCAAACACATAACCATGCTTGCCGAACGCAACGTTAATCTGACGTATACTGCGCCCATCCTGGTCAATCCGCTTCAGTTCGTCGACACACCGCTGGTCGGGAGCCGCACAGCCCATACGGCAACCGCGGTCGAAGATAAGCATGATTCCCCACAAGATGAACACGACACATACAATGTATTTCCACAAATCGTCCCACGGGACAACACCCTGGGCAGCCAGCAACAGCAGCACACCCACGCCCACCCCGATGAGGGACAT
>CACXCY010000129.1 GCA_902766265.1 uncultured Bacteroidota bacterium | reverse complement strand
CGAGGGCGTGGATGCGAGCCGTCTGAAGGCCGCCGGCTTCGGCAGCAGTAAGCTGAAAAACCCCGACGACCCCATGGCGCCGGAGAACCGCCGCACCGAATTTGAAATCATTAAATAATCACCAATAACTTTATTACAATGAAGACTGACATTAAAACCCTCACCTCGTTTCTTGCCGCCGCCGTATGGGCCGATGGCGAATACGACGAGTATGAGAAAGAATTTGTGAGTGACCTGGCCGCAGAGCTGGAGATGCCCCAACTGGCCGACGCTCTCGAAAAAGAGATCAAGGCCACCGAGACAATGACAGAAGAGCAGTTGGCTGACTATCTTGAGTCCGCTGCTAAAAAGGTGGCCGCTGGCGAAGGCGAAGGCATCTTGTCGCTTTGCCTGCAAATGATGTGTGCTGACGCATTCTTGGCTCAGGACGAAATGGACAATTTCTTCTCATTTGCCGAGATTCTGAATGTCGACGACGACAGCGCCACCGCCATTCTTGACGAGTTTGTCGATGAAGAAGAGGATTTAATCATTGAACAATAAAACATACGATTATGGCAATACAGAGAACAGCATCAGGAAAGGTCGACAAAAGGACCAAAGAATATAAAGAGATGGTGGAACGCGCCAGAAAAGCCCGTGCCGCACAGAAAAAAGCTGCCAAAAAAGCTACTGTAAAGAAGAGCTCCGCTGCTGCCAAACGTCGTTCAGACGGCAAGCTTGACCAGCGCACCAAGGCCGGCAAGGAAGCAGCCGCCCGTATGGCGAAAGCCCGCAAAGCCAAAGGCGGTTTGAAGAATAGAATCAAAAGATTGTTTAGATAACTTTTTATTAACCCTTTAAATCTTTTTTATTATGGCAGACATTAAAATGACTGGCAACATGAAGGTGAAATCCCTTCGCGATCAATTCAAGAAAGCTTTTGGCGCAACGCTCCGCGTTTACAACGGAGCAAAATTTGCAGCCGACGATGCAACCCTCGCCTCCATTCGCTCAGCAGGTGCTTAGGGTGGAGAACTGACCGTACGTGGCAACATGCTGGTGGGCAACTTCGAGGACAAGGTGAAGGAGCTCTATGGCATCAAAGTGCAAGTGGCCAATGCCGATGACAGTGCTCTTGCTGACAACAGTGCCACCATCACCGCCGCCGGCAAGTAAGCTTTACTTACAACCAATCCTGCGGGCGGGAGACCGCCCGCAGGATTCAATTAAACAATACTAAAATAATAACGAATCATGAGCAACGAAGTTAACAAAGTACCTGTGTATGACGAGCCGGAAGGCATCGACTACATCATCATCAAAGTAAAAGAAAGTGTCATCAATGGAGAGCGTGGTGGCAACCTCTACGAGGCCACCCGAAAGTCGTGGCACGCCAAGCTGGAGTCGGCTATGCCGTATAAGTATGTGTTGTCCGTGGTGGGCGGCATCGTGCAGGAGGTATACCATGTTTCTCGCTGGTACACCAGTCCCACCGAAGCTCCGCGCATTGAGTTTGAGGGCGGAGTGGCCGAGTTTAATGTCCGCAACCTCT
This sequence comes from uncultured Bacteroidota bacterium, assembly GCA_902766265.1. Classification (GTDB taxonomy): domain Bacteria; phylum Bacteroidota; class Bacteroidia; order Bacteroidales; family P3; genus Colimorpha. Next base: position 6,044 of record CACXCY010000129.1, on the reverse strand, counting down.
TCGTTGGCAAGATGATTCCCGAATGCTACCGTCAGAAGGGCCTGGCTTCGCCGTTCCTTTATAAGAAGAATACTGGTGCTCCAAAAGAGATACAACCGCAAAAGGCAGAGGCCGACGTTCAACCGCAGGCCGAAGAATCCAAGAGTAACCGAATCTATATTTCGATTGACTTCGAGCCTGGTGTATCCAGTATGAAACAAATAAATGTATTACCGCTGATAGACAAAGAGTGTGCACAGATTGTAGTAGACAACCAGAACTCCCCTGGAGATATGGTGTCACAACTATGGAAGAAGGAGTGGGGGAACGATGTAGAATCTGCCGCAGTCTTTCGGTATGCCCATTCTTACTCGGAAACAGAGTTGTATGTATTGGATTCTCAGCGCGAAGAGATTTATAGTGATGAGGAGTTTGTACTCGACCCTACATATTACGCCATGTCAGTGGAAGATTATGCGGACGACAATGATGATGAGGATGCTGAAGAATATAAAACATATCTGATGAACAGCATTAAGGGTATAACACCAGAGACCCCCAGGGATAAAAGTATTGTCGGTGCAGTGGAAGGATTGATTAACAATAGTGTTTCTGAGAATACATTTGTCCCCACAATGATAAAACATGTAATGGAAAACGCGAATGCTGAATTGGCTGTACTCCATGGAGAAGACGGTATTAGCATGAGCTATGTTACGTTTTACGTTGATTTGCCTCAAGGAGAAGACTTCGATCCCAAGAAATTGGACTTCATTAGTTTCGATGCGGAATATGTGGAAAATGCGGGGGTGTTGAAGAATACAATAGAAGGCGATGATTATGTTTCAATGGATGCTATTATTTATGATGGCAAGATGTATTTTTGCAAGGGAGAAGATATAGATGACATTAGCCGAGATGGAAATTATTACCAGATGACAAACGTCAAGGACTTGTTTGACGAGTAAAGTTTTTTCGGTATCAAGATGCGGAGTGCCAATGCCGATGACAGCGCTTTTGCTGGCAACAGTGCCATCATCACCGCCGCAGGCAAATAATCTTGATGCGCCAACCAATCCTGCGGAGGTCTCCCGCCCGCCGGATTCCAAACAATATAAAATGAAAACAATTGAAGATATAATCAAAAGAAGTTGGAGTATTCATCGTGACTTATTGGAAAGTCCACATAAGAAATCCTGCATGGTTCACGATTCCATCCCCATCCTCTGGTTCGGCGATATGGATGCTTATCGCAAGTCGAAAATGAAGGTTGTCACTGTGGGACTGAATCCGTCGTTGAAGGAGTTTTCCACAGACAAAGACCGTTTCCCCAAGGCGGCCGGTCTGCACGGCAAAAAGACATTTGGCTCCAAAAACATAGAAGACTACACCGCAGCGATGAACGCCTATTTCGAGACGGAACCATACTTCAAGTGGTTCAACCATTTCGAGAAGGCGTTGAATCCCCTTGAAGCCAGCTACTATGCCAATAAGAGGATGCCAAACCGCGCTGTCCATATCGACATCTATGCTCCGTTTGCCACCGACCCGACTTGGAGTGGGCTTTGTGAAGAACAACGAAAGTACATTGACAAGCAGTCAAATGGTCTCTACGAAGATATGATGGCTATTCTAGAGCCCGATGTGGTGCTGGTTTCCGCCAACAGTGCTGTGGTGAAAGAGCAGTTCCTAATAAGATTCAAGGCATATCTCGGCGATGCCGATACAGGAAGCCATTACTTGAGGGCTGGAAAAACGAAAGATGGTTGTGTTGTCATCTGGGGGTTCAACAACATCTCTGGCCCGTTCTCTATCAATAAAGAGACTCTCGAAGAAAAGCTAGGACAAATCAAAAACGATTACGCCCTATGAACGACGTGCTTGCTTTCGTACAGTTTATCCATCCTGGCATAGAGAACCAACCCACGAGACGGAATAAGACAGATCTTATCCCGTGGAATCACGGTAGTCACCGTCGCAAATTTCTTTGTGCCCACGGGCAGTATGTGGACAGAGGCCGTCTGGTTGACGAGGAGCTTACGTTCTGGGGCGAATGGGAACCGCAGTCGCGCATCACACGTATCGCCAATCCGAAAGAGGACGGATGCTCGCCCCACGTGATACACCACCCGATACTCGACCTCAGCGAGCCGGTCAAAGACAGCAAGAACCAATACCGCCAGAATACAGACCCCTTTGTGTTCCGAGAGCGGTTCCTCTACCGCTGCTGCCAGCAAACCCGCAAGACCGGCCCGACCCAACTTTCCCATTTGCTTCCGGGCAGCATTGTGCTGTTTGGTTCAAGGGTGAACGGACTGTTTGCCGTCGATACGGTGTTCGTGGTGGGCAGCTATAACGACTACTGCGACCAGATCGGGGGCATGAATTTCGACCCGAGCTTGAAAGAATATGCAGAGATTGTGGGTATCGGCTTCGGGATGAACGAGCCGGGCTGGAAGCCAGACAAAGCTCACATGCGTCTCTATTACGGTGCGTCGCCCAGAAACCCCTATGAGGGTATGTACAGCTTTGTACCCTGCAAGCCGCTGAGAGGCAACGAGCGCGGCTGCGCCCGTCCGACACTTACCCAGACCGAGATGCGCGACATCTATGCCGACTGCATCACCGACAACCTTCAGCAGTCGTTCAAACTCTGTCCAGATACCACCCTGAAAGGTAACATCGCGGCATGGAACCGCATCCGCGCACTCTTCGCCCAAAAGGGATATCTGGAGGGCGTGAACTTCCAGTGTCCTAAAACATGTAACATTAATAAACAGTATTAACCTAAAACAAATCACATTACCATGAGCGTAGAATACTACCGCAAACGCCTTGTTGAGCTTAGAGCCAGAGTAGCCACCGAGCGAGAGGCCAAGAAACGTGACAACGAGCATTATGCCAACCTTGTCAAGGGTGCCAGTTCGCCGTCCAGCAAGGCCAACTACCGCAAGGCCAAAATCGAGCATGCTGCTTCGCACGACCGCCGCATTACGGACCTCAAACGGGAGATTGAGCGCGTTCGCGAAGACCTTGCCCGCGAACGAGAAAGATCCAAGCGGAAATGATATTCAAGCAGCGGCTTGCCCGAGTGTTCGATGACAATTTCGACACCTGGCATGGGAAGAATGTAGTCGACAGGACGATTATCGGCCACGTATCCTCGAGACGCATAAGAAGGAGGATGCTTACAAACTCCACACGAAACGCAGTGCCGTGTGGGGTTTGCTCCACGAGGTCGCAGGCCGTTCCCCTGCGGGTCAGGAAGATTGAGATTTAGTACCTTTGACGCTGTTAGGAAGCTGCTAATTCATGGTCAATTACATGGGAATTCATGTAAACAAAACACGAATTGCCGTGAATTGTCCATTAATTGTAGTCGTCAAAATTCACGTGGAATACTGATGTAACCCAATTTACATGGGCATGCTTAGAGGCGCCAGCGGAGGCCGGCGTTGAACATGGGGGTGGCGTCGAGGTAGACATTGCCTGCCATCCATCCGGGGCTTTTGTATCCCACCTCGAGATAGGGGACACATGGAGCGATGGTTGTATTTGCTTGTCCCAGGTTGGCGGCCATTCGCAAGGTGACGCTGCCACCGGCTTGGGCTTGGGAGGTGTAGAAATCGGTGGGCTGTAGCCATCCGTGGAGGTTGGTGGAGAGCAGCAGATGTCCGCGCCAAAGGGACAAATCCACGATGCCCATCTCCAGTCCTGCGAAGGAATGGCGATAGTTGTTGTAGTTGTGCACGACGAGGTAGCCGTTCAACGGCTGCCGTTCGGGTCGGAGGAGCTGCAGAAGCAGTTCGAGGTTGTTATCGTCACCGAAAGAGGTGAGATAGTGGCGCAGGGCGAAATTGCCATACAGCTCGCCGCCCCAGTGGCTGCCGAGATTGATGCGGGGAATGCCCACCATGAGCGGGGAGATGCAGTTGATGAGGTCGACCCATGTTTGTCGGCGCAGGTAGCGGATGGCTTCCGGCGAGAGGTCGTCGGTGGTGATGTAGCGGTCTATCCCTGTCCCTGACGGGTGGAGCCCTCGGTTGGCGTAGGGCTCATCGGGGTTGAACAAGCCATGAGCCCATGCCATGAGGTCCATGCCTGTGAAGTCGCGTTCGGCTATGGTGGGCTCGTGGGCGGTCATTTCCCGTGCCTCTTTGTCGCCGTAACCCCAGCCGCACATGGCCAGATAGGTGGTGTTGTTAAGGGCGTTGACGAGGAGTATGACCTCGTGGCGCAGACCTTGGTGGTAGAAGAATTCGTCGCGCTGCATCCGCATGTTTTGCAGCGTCTGTCCCTCCAGGCCTGCCGCCATCAGTCGGATGAAATCGGGGTGGTATTGGTCGCAAAGCATGGCCATCTCCTCATCGGTCTCGTGGCTGACGGAGATGGTGGAGCTGCCGATGCGGCACAGGAGTACCTCGTTGAAGCTGTTCACGCCCCGCAGGGTCATCACGGCGCGGTGGTATTCCTCATGCAGCCAGGAGTTGCTGAGCGGAAGCCAGGAGGTGATGAGGTCGAATCCGTATATGGCCAGCAGGGAACGCCGTTGCTGCTTCCAAGGGTCGCTGCTGAATTGTATCCGCTGCAGTCCCCAGTGGGCCAAGGTGTAGAGGTCGGTAGAGAGTGCCAGCGAGAACCCCATGCCGGGATTCATGTATGAGGCGAAGAAACCACCTGTGGTGCCGATGGCTGCCGACTGGTAGGACCACTCAGCCAGAGGAATGTCCAAATAGGTGTATTGCGGCGTGAAAGGCACAGAATCCTGTGCTCTCGATATTTCGGTACAGGCGACAATGACGAGTGCGAATATGAGTCTTTTCATGCGTTGTTTGGTGCGGATATGTTTTGATATGGGGATGTCTACATAATCCGTGAACTGTTGTCGTGCAGCTGGCTTCTTCCCTGTTGGTAGAGGTTTCTGTGTCAGTTTTCTACAACGGTGGCAGTCAGAGTGCGTCGGCCGGATTCCTCCTCCATTTCGAGACGCAGGTAGCGGTCGGGTAGGAGGGACTCCACTTTCTCGGTCCACTCGGTGAAGCAGTAGTAGCCGCTGTAGAAATATTCCTCGTAGCCGATGTTATAGGCCTCGCTGATGTCTTTCAGGCGGTAGAAGTCGAAATGGTATACAGGTTCTCCGTTGGCTGCGGAGTATTCGTTGATGATGGCAAACGTGGGGCTGCATACGTTGTCTTCCACGCCCAACCGGGCGCAGAGGGCTTTGATAAGGGTGGTCTTGCCGACGCCCATCTTGCCAAAGAAAGCGAAGAACCGTTCGTCGGGGAATGCCTCAAGTAGCTGTCGTGCTACCTCAGGCAGTTGTCTGGTGGTGTCGAAAGTGAGTGTCATCGTTTTAGCGGAGCCGGTCGGCGGCACGGACTTTCATCTCGTCTTTGCGGATGGCCCGCTGAGCCAGAAACAGAAGCACAGCCGCCACGATGGGCGTCCATGTGCCTACCGAATAGGAAACTTCGGGGGCCGCGGAGAAGAGATAGGCAATATGTTTGGTGTATGCTTCGGTGGCCCAAAAGAAGACGAGAAAGATGTAGAGCACGCACAGCAAGAAGGCCAAAGCCACCCAGCGCATTTGGCGCACGCGGTTCTTGTAGAGGAAGATGGACACCAGCGTGATGGCTCCTGTCAGGATGGCGATGACCATGAGCGGCCAGGTGTGTATAAAACCCTCCTGTCCGAGGAATGTGGTGGTGAGACCGTCAGGGCTGGTTACCGACTCTTTCGGGATAAGGTTGAGCTCCGATGTCATGTCGGCGCCGCTATATATGGCTATGGGGAACATGAATAGCAGCACGATGCAGACGGCTGCGAGCACAAGATAGAAGGACTGGATGCGCTGTATCATAGTCGGATGTTTTGGGACGTGATTTATTCGATTTCAAACGGGTATTCCATGATTTTCTCGGCGTTGTTGTAGTGCCATTTGCCGAGCACTTTGGCGTCTTTGAGGAGGATAAATCCTGGGTTGGAGCGCAGCATGGTCTCGATAGCTGTGGCATCGGCGAAATAGTACATCACTTCGGCGAGTCCGTTCTGATAGAGGAGTGCCT
>CACXCY010000128.1 GCA_902766265.1 uncultured Bacteroidota bacterium | reverse complement strand
GCAAGGCACGGTCACTCAGGGGACGGAAACCACGAGGTGGGGCGATACCGAATCTGGCAACGCAATACTGCGTAAGCAGGTCGGCAAAACGGTCCACATCGTAGCCAACCTTAACCCTGTTGAACTCATCGTAGTCAAATCCGTCTTGCAACAACAACGCCCAGTCGACGAGTTTGCCCAGCGGCAACGGCTCATTAAAAAAGACGGCATGATGTTCCAGATGAGCCGCCGTGAAGAGGGCGGCGTGGCCCAGTGTCAGCTGCAACAGATGGGCCGACAGCGGACAAGTGCGCCACTGCGGTTCCCCGCTGTCGTCGCCCGCCAAAGTGGGATAAAGCAAATAGCGATGGCTCTCAAAAGGAACGCCATCGAAAAGGAAAGAGGAATGGCGCGGGTCCTTTGTGTCGATGTCGATGCCCTGCTGACGCAGGAGGGCGTCGACCTGAAGCCCCAATTCCCGAGGAAAATAGACATCATTGTCACCACATTCACGATGCAGCGGCAAAGGATAGCATCTGGCCAACGAGCTGCCTTTGACCACGATGGTGTCTATGTTGAGGGTTTCATGGACGGTTTGCGCAAAATGCTGCAACGCCGCTTCACGACGACGGTTGTCGTTCTCAATGGTTTCCACGCTGCTGAGCAAACGGAACAGCACCTCCCGGGGTACAGCTTCGCCGTGAGCCAACGAGAGTCGGGAAACAGCATCGTACAGCAACGCGGTAACTGCGTGACGTTTGGCATCCGCTATCAGCGAACCCCACTGGTCGGCAGCGAAGAGAAGCGATGGTTCCTCTCCATGAAAAAGGCCATATTTCAGCAATGCCACTAACATAATCGACGGAAAACTCGACAGAACAAAGCCAAAAACTGGTGAACCGACTTGCAACACAACAGTCGCATCGGGAAGGTGGGCGACTGTGTATAGTAGAACTGCGGCGCTCTCACTTCGTTACGGAAGCGTTCCAACAAATGCCAGGGGCATCCTTTGACGGCCAACACCCGCAGATAGACATAGAAATAGCGGTCGTAATGGTCGCGCAACGACAGCGTCTCTCCACCCTCCGCATCGGCGAGGCGACGGAATGACAGAAAAAAGCGTAGGATGTCGGGCACAAAGCGTGCGCTGCGGGCGGCAGTCCAGGCCCCTGCGGTAGAACTGTGGCGGTCGCCCAACAGATAGAACCGACAATCCGTGATGTCGAGGATGCGGGGGCGGCATTGCAGGCACCGCAACACAAACATAGAGTCTTCGAGGATGCGCATATCTTCCGGATAACGGAGCTGCTGCTCACGGAGGAACTGCCGACGATAGAGATAGGTAGTGTGGTCAAGCAACGACGATTTGCCGACTACCTTGCCGTCGCTTGCCCGACGCATATTGCCCATCCGTACCATATCGCACTCCGAAGCAATTCTGGCCAACAGCACAGAGAGGGCTCCTTTTTCAATGGCATCATCGGCATCGACAAACCATATATAATCACCTTTGGCATGCTCCAACCCATAGTTGCGCGCCGCACTTGCGCCTTTGTGAGGTTGGCCAAGAAAACGCAACGGAATATGGCGGTTATTCGCCGCTTCGGTCAACGACTGTTCCATACAGCCCACCCCACCCTCGGAGCCATCATCCACCACAATCACCTCCACGCCTTCCGCAGCGCCATTGTCCAAAACGGACATCACACAGCGATGAAGGAGGTCACTGTGGTTGTAACTCGGGATAATGACGCTAATACGCATGAGAGATGCGGAATGAATGGAGAGAGTACAATAAAGGGCTACGGGCAAAGCCGTAGCCCTTGAATATGCTCAACTGCAATAATTATTTCTTAGGCATTGCAGCAAGTGCAGCCACCAGATATTCGAAGAACTTCTTGGTGCTGGGGATATTGGCACGCTCGTCCGGGCTGTGGGGGCTGTTGAGCGTTGGTCCGAAGGAGATCATCTCCATATCGGGATACTTACCGCCCAGCAGGCCACACTCCAAACCGGCATGGATGGCCATAACCTTGGGATTCTTGTTGTAGAGCTTCTTGTAGGTGGCCTTCATGGTCTTGAGCAAGCCGCTGTTCATATTGGGCTTCCAGCCAGGATAGGCACCGGTGAGTTGGCATTTGCCACCCACCATCTCTGCCAGACAGACGAGGCGCTCGGCAAGAGCTTCCTTGGCGGTATCGACCGAGCTGCGGAGCAACGCTTTGAGGACAAACTTCTTGCCGTCGGTCTCAGCGATGGCGAGATTGAGAGAGGTCTCCACCAAGCCAGGCATATCGACGCTCATGCGGATAACACCGTTGGGTGCCACCATCATCGTGTTGATGATTTTCTGTGTATCGGCATCGGTCATCACCTTGGCCGGCATACGGACATCCTCGTATTTCATGAAGAAGTCGGGCTCGATAGATGCCAGTTCTTTCTTGACGGCAACAGCCATCTTGTCGAACTCTTTCTGGATGCATTCCTTATGCTCTTTAGGCATAACAAACACCACTTCAGCGTCGCGAGGGATAGCATTGCGCATATTGCCGCCAGCCACGGAGTAGAGACGGATTCCGCACTCAGCTACCCAACGGAGATGACGGAACATCAGCTTATTGGCGTTGACACGACCAGAGTTGATTTCCATACCGGAATGGCCACCCAACAGACCTCCGATGGTGAGTTTCATGGCGCAATAGTTCTTGGGAGCTGCCTCCAGCTTATAAGGAATGGTAAGCGTAGCGTCGATACCACCGGCGCAACCCACATAGAGTTCGCCCTCGGTCTCGGAATCGAGATTGAGCAGATATTTGCCCTCGAGCTCACCCTTGGCCAGACCTTCGGCACCGGTCATACCTGTTTCCTCATCGGTGGTGAACAAAGCTTCCAGCGGACCGTGTTTGATGGTCTTGCTCTCAAGAACAGCCATAGCAGCTGCTACACCCAAACCGTCGTCGGCACCCAGAGTAGTGTCGCAGGCATATACCCAATCGCCAACAATCTTCGTCTCGATGGGGTCTTTCGTAAAGTCGTGCTTCTTGCCGGCACGGGCCTGAGGCACCATATCCATGTGGGCCTGCAGCACCACCCCTTGACGATTTTCCATCCCCTTGGTGGCGGGCACCTTCATAATAACGTTGCCGATTTTGTCCACACGGCAAGCAATTTTCTTCTTTTTAGCCCAGTCTACAAGGAATTTGCGGACAGCATCCTCATGTTTTGACGGACGGGGACAGCGGGTAAGAGAATAGAAATTACCCCATAACTCTTTCGGTTCTAAGTCTTTGATTGTTGACATGGTGTTTATTTTTCGTTTATAATTATTAATTGTTTTGAGGGTACGAAATTACTAATTTTTTTCCGTATAACAAAATTATTTTTCCCCGTGCACTAAAAATGAGCTTTACAACCTCTATTTTGTCGTGGTCAACTTTATATCCAACATGCTGTCCCAGGAGGAATCCGGAGCCGAGAATGACTCATCCTCACCCCATATCAGGGAGAGCAGCGCATAGATGACATTATTCGAGAACTTGCACACCAAACGCAGATAATTGGCAATACCACGCTGCCGGGGAGCACCGGTGCCGAAATAGGAAGTATCGGGAGCATCCGGCTGACGGAAATCGAAATAGTCGGCCTTAAATACGCGGTCCCGCAGCTCCCTGCGCAACTGCTCATGATCGGCTTCCAATTTGTTGGACTCATCTTCCATAATGTGGTCTCCTTCCGTCAGGTTACGCCACACGTTCAAGGCCTTGCTCCTAGAATTTTCGCCCGATATATAGAGATAGCAATTGAAAAACAGGGCATCGGTCTTGTCGCCGGGCATGGGGAGCGTCACCATTGCGTAGCGCAACCGTTCCTGATCATCGTCATAAACGAAAAACGACAACAGCCAGCAGTTATCAGCACCTTTTGCAGATACCGGCGACTCCACGTTTATGTCTTTCTTGCGATAAAGAAACAACTGAAACAAATCATTGAGGTAAGAGACAAACTGGTGAATCGGCAAGGAGGTGCGTATGGCAACGAGCACAACATCGGCCATGATGTTGTCTGTGAATGTCTCCAGTTGTAAAGTTTTTGCCTTGTGCTGCACCTGCCTGCGCCTTATTTTTTTTATAAGAAGCTGTTTAAAATTAATTCAATGGTTTTCTTAAGGCATCTAAACGGCATATTTTTCTTCTTC
>CACXCY010000127.1 GCA_902766265.1 uncultured Bacteroidota bacterium | reverse complement strand
TTTGACGGAGCTGGGAAGTTTCAGCTCTTCGGGCGACACCAGATGGAATGTGGCGTTGAAGTTGCACATGGCCTGCACCAGAGAGTGCACGGTGCGACCGTACTTGAGGTCGCCCACCATGGCGATGTTCAGGTTCTCGAGTGTGCCCTGTGTCTTGCGGATGGAGTACAGGTCGAGCATGCACTGGGTGGGATGCTGGTTGGCACCATCGCCTGCATTAATGACGGGTAATGAGGCCACATCGCTGGCATAGCGGCTGCTGCCCTCTTTGGGGTTGCGCATGACGATGAGGTCGGCATAGCTCGACACCATGACGATGGTATCGTGGAGTGATTCGCCTTTCTGCACGCTGGTGCCGCCTGGGTCGCTGAAACCGATGATGCGGGCACCCAACTGGTTGGCAGCACTCTCAAAACTGAGGCGTGTACGGGTGGAGGGCTCGAAAAACAGGGTGGCTACCACTTTGTCGCTAAGGATTTTCTGTTTCGGGTTTTTCTCGAATTCCTCGGCGATGTCCAGCACCTGGATGTATTCCTCTTTGCTGAAGTCTGTGATTGAGATTAGGTTGCGTCCTTTTAGATTGCTCATGATGATTATGTTTTGTTTGTTCTTTCTGTATTTGTGTTGCGTTGTGTCGGCAATAAAAAAGCGACAAACAAGTGTCGCTTCCAATATTAGAAAATAAATATCTCCGTGCTGCCGACAATCGGCAATGTGTTTCTATGAATCATGCGGTTATGTGAACTTCCTTGGGTGGTCATCAGCCGATTTGATTTGTGCAAAGATACGACATTTTCTCTATATGTGTGCCAAAAACTTATGAACAAGTTAGCCACCGTATAAGCGTCTTTTTTGCAGCGTGATGTCATTGCGTCCGTTGCAATCCCTCTTGGGCGGGTTTGCAGCCGGGGTCTATCTGCAGGGCGGCCTGGTAGCAGATGCGGGCATTGCTGCGATCGCCTTTCAGCTCGTAGGCGAGTCCCCGGTTGGCGTGTGCTTCCACATACAGGTTGTCAGCGTTGATGGCGTTGGTGAAGAACTCGATGGCGGCATCGTAGTCCTGGTATAGCGTCATCTCCATGTATCCCCGGTTGTGCCAGGCGTATTTGTTCTGTGGGTCGATTTCGAGTATGCGGACGTAGTATTTGTTGGCGTTCTCGGGCTCTTCTGCATCCTGGTACAGTTTGGCGAGACCGTACAGGGCATTGATGTTTTTGGGCTCCATCTCGATGGCGGTGGTCAGGTATTCCACACCGAGAATGTCTTTGTGCTGTGCATACAGCATGCCGAGTTCCTCGTAGGCGGGCTCATAGTCGGGATAGAGGTCGATGACTTTGCGGAAATAGAACACCGCGTTGGAGGTATCGCCCGTCTCTTTATATATGTATCCTTTCATAAAGTAGGCGGTGCGGTTGTTCTTGTCGATGGAGGTCACTTTATTGAGCGTCTCTATGGCGCGGTCGTAGTCCTTGCTGTAGAATGTGATTTCTCCCATCTTAAGCAAGGCCTCTAAATTGTCGGGGTCGATAGACAACGCTTTCTGCAGGGATGCGTAACTGTTGCCGACGTCGCCGTTCATGAAGTAAGCATCGCCCAACGCGGTGTGGTATTCCACTTTGTCGTTCTTGATGCTAACGGCTTTTTTGAAGTCGGCTATGGCATCGTTCACCTTCTGCAGCTCTATCAGTACCTTGCCCCGCTGGTAGTACAGGTCGGCATCTTTGGGACTTTTCTTGATTTTGGCGTCGAGCAACAGCAGCCGTTCGTCGCGACTCATGTCAGACGCGTTCCGGTTGCAGCCCCAAAAGGCGGTGCCGACGGTCAGTAGGCAGAGGAGTAGCGGTATTATGCGAAAGGTGTTTTTCATCGGAATTGAAAAAAAATGTAGTATTTTGAAACTTTTGTGTTCAGTTTGCGTAAACTAAAGCGTGCTTACTTATTTCAGATGTATTTTTGTGGGGCGTTCTGTGAAGAACGCCTTACTTTTTTGTTGAAGCTGTATTGTTGAGTTTTTTGTAGTTGTTTTATCAGTCTTTCTTGTTGTTGTGTTTACTCCACTCGTAGTGTTTTGGCTGGGTCGATTTTGGCTATGTATGATGCCGGGATAAGCAAAGCGGCCAGACATGCCAGCATCGTGCCGGCACTGATGAGGAGGAAATACCATATATTAATGTCTATCGGCACAAAGGGCATATAGTAACTCTCGCTGTCGAGACGGATGATATGCAGGTGTTTTTGCAGAAGGCACAATACCAAAGCGGCTGCGTTGCCTATGACGAGTCCCCAGCCAATAATCTCGGCCGATTTGCGGAGGAATATCTCACGTATGCTTTGGTTGTTCGCCCCCAAGGTTTTGAGCACGCCTATCATGGAGGTTTTCTCGAAAATCATGATGAGCAAGGCCGATATCACGGCGACAATACATACGATGGCCATAACGATGAGGATGAGAACGATGTTGCTGTCCAGCAGTTCCAGCCATGCGAACAGGGCAGGGTTCTGTTGCTTGACTGTGGTGACGATAAGGTCGTATTCGCATTGTTGCGACACCTGCATGGCGATATCGTCTATATGGTCGAAATTGTCTATCAGCACCTCGTATCCGGCCACCAGGGTGTCGTCCCATTCGTTGAGACGTTGTATCTGCCGCAGGTCGCCTACCATATAATGTTCGTCAAAATCGCTGAGGTCGGTATTGTAGATGCCCACAAGCTTGAAAGCTCGAGCCCTGTAGCTGTTCCCTTGCCAGAAATAGGTGCGAACCTTGTCGCCTAATTTCAGGTGGAGTTTGTTGGCTACTGTCTTTGAGATGACAATCTCGTTGGATGCTTGCGT
>CACXCY010000126.1 GCA_902766265.1 uncultured Bacteroidota bacterium | reverse complement strand
CCGAGTGCCCATTTGGTGTTGGCGAGGAGCACCTGGCGGCTCACTTCGCCGGTGGGCGTGATGGTGTAGAGCGCCAGGTTGCTGTTGGTCTTTTCCTCCAGCGCTTTGATGGGCTGTCCGGGGACGTAGGCGGTCGTCTTGTGGTGCTCGTTCTGGACGAAATAGACGTTGTCGCCGTTGCGCAGGAGTGGTGTGTGCTGGAAGCATCCGCCGTCGTCGTTGACGCTGAGGGTGCGGATGCCGCAGTGCCAGCGGATGTTGCCGTCGGTGCCCACACCAAAGAGCAAGCTGCCCTGTTTGTGATAGATGACGGTGGTCTGCCCGTTCTCCTCGGTGGTGACGTTGTAGAGCCCCTGCAGCAGGATGGCGGCGCCGTAGGTGGTGGGTATCTTGTCTTCGATGCGCAGCCGCTGCTGTCCTTCGGTGGCTTTTTTCTTCTTGTCCTTGTATTTGGTGGTATTGTTAATGCAGCAGAAATCGCTGTTGCTGAAACGGTAGGTCGCTGGACGGGTCAGCTGCTGTTCGTCTGGATTGAAGGCGGCGGTGAAGAGGCCGCTGGGACCGGGGGCGTGCACCTTGGGGTGCCGCACGAAGCCGCCAATCAGCACCACTCCGTTGCTCTCGCCTATCAGCTGGGTTTTCACGGGGGTGCAACTGTCGAAGACGAGTACCGCGGGGTAGTCCAGTTTGTCGGTGGTGCTGACGATGTGGATATCCATGCTGTCCGTCTGCCCCACGATGTGCGAGCCGAGTGTGATGAGGGTGCCGTCGTCGGTGACGCTGACGCTGGTGAGATTACGGAGGTTGATGCCTTTCTTCCACATGGGACGTGCCGATTCGTTGTACATCATGGCTTCTCCCGTGTTGATGGTGCCGTTCTTCTGGGTGGCGGCGCTTACCACACCGACGTATTTGCCGTTGGGCGATACGGCCGACAGCATGATGATTCTTCCTTTGTTGTTCAGATTGATGCGGTACATCTGCTTCAGGGAGTCGGCTATCGTCATAGAATCGAGACGGACGCTGACGCGGTAGACGGCTTCGGATTTCTTCTCCGAGCCGTCGCGCATCAGCAGCACGGCTTCTCCGTTGCTGATGTTGGCGTAGAGTATGTTGAAGTTCTTGGTGCCGTCGATGCTCATCGTCTTGAGGGTGCGATAGTGTGCGTCGGTGGCGATAATCTGGATGGGGCTCATGTTGAACATGCGGGCTTCGCGACTGGCAAAGTAGCTGACGGTGTCGACGGTGCCCATATACTGGCAGTTGCCGGCGAGCTCGGAGCTGAACGATTTGCTGGTGCCGACGGTGTCGAGTTGCAGCTGCTGGGCCTGTATGCCGCTGGTCAGCAGGAGAAGGATGAACAATGTGGCGGTGTGTCTCATCGTGGTGGATGTTTTCGGATTATGGGAAATGTTGATTGTTTCGTGTGGTACTTTGGCGAACAGGTACGCCGGTTATTTCTTGATTATCTTTTCGATGAACGTCCCGCAGCGGAGCACGTATACGCCGCAGGGGAGTCCGTGCAGGTTGAGTTCGGTGAGAGGTGTGGTGGCTGTGCGGGTCATTATCAGCTGTCCCCGCATGTTGAAGAGCATCAGGGGCGTTCCGATGGTGGACGCGGGGCTCTCGATGCGGATGATGCCGTTGGTGGGGTTGGGGTAGAGAAGTAGGCGAGAGGTCTCATCGACAGTGGTCACTCCCACACCAGGTTCGCTGTTGTCGATGGTGAGCATCAGGATGTAGATGCGGTTGGATTCGCTCTCGTCGCGATAGTAGTAGGTGCCGCAGGCGGAGTCGGCGGTGTTGATGGTGAGTCCGTGGAAAGTGTAGACGGTTCCGCGTCCCACGGTGTCGGCCTGATAGATGCGCACCGTCGTGTTGGCGGGCAGACGCACGTTGTCGATCCAGGCGCAGTCTCTTCCGTCACTCTGGCTGTAGTCTTTCGAGTAGACGAATTTGAAGGTGTGCCGGCCGGCGCTCACGGGGTACGAGACGTGTCGCCACTCGTTGTTGGTGCCGCTGGCCACGAGCTTCGAGGTGTCGTCGATGTAGAATTTGAATTTGTCGTAGTTGTTTTCGCTGGAGACGTTGAAGTCGAACGATATGCTGTCGTTGGCAAGTGCATTGCGGCGCACGGACAGCTCGGAGTCCTCTTCGTCCTGGAGGTTGTTGGCGGAACGGGCGCAACGGCTACCGTAGCGCACTTCGCCGGCGGTGCTGGTGATAACCCACGGGTGGTTTCCCTGAGTCCATTCGGACGGGAACTGCGTGAGGTTCTCAAAGGTGAGTGTGCGGGTTCCGCAAGGGAGCATTACGGGGTCGGTACGCGAGTAGTGGCGATTGGCAAAGGTGACGTGGACGGGAATATCGTCGTCGATGGTTTGCGAGGTGTTGATGGTGAAATGGAATGTGTCGCTGCAGGTGGCATTGACGGGCAGTGTGTCGATGATATTGTCGATGCTGGAGGTGCGCACATCGGGGTCGAGAGGGGTGGCGTGGATGGTGATACCGCCCATTCCGGAATGTCCCGTATTGGCATAGTTGACGATGAGGGTGTACTGGTTGCCGCTGAACGTGACGCTCTCATCCAGTTTGGTGATCTGTGCCGCATCGGCCACCATGGAGAAGGTGCGTGTGGTGGATTCGCTCGCTTGTGTCCCCCATCTGACGGTGACGGCTATCTGTACGGGCGACTGGTCGGAGACGCTTTCTCTCACGGTGGCGGTGTTGACGGCGTTGAGACGCGTTGTCGACGATGCGGCGATGTTGCTCACCGTTTGCGCTCCTGATGTGGCGAAGGTGGTTTTCCCGTCGGGCGACGAGAATTCGATGCTGAGTGTCTGTGTGGCGTTGACGCCGACATTGTTGAGTAGCAGGTTCAGTGGTTGCGGTCTTCCGGCGACAAGATGTTGACCGTTGGAGGAGGATATGCTGTCGCTGACGACATAGGGGCCTGTGGGCATCGTTGTCGTGATGGTGGTGAACGACGGGATGTATCCCTGTGCTGTTGCCGCCAGCTCATAGATGCCGGCGGTAATGGGGTCGAAGGTGAGGGTGGCAATACCCGCCGCATCGGCAAAGGTGGCGCCGATTAGCGCTCCCTGTCCGTTGGTGAGGGCTACATAGGCGTGGGGTACTGCGGTAACCTGGAAACTGGTGGCTCCTGCTACCAGCGATGTGGTATTGGTGCTAACATTCATAGGGGTAGCCAGCCCTAACCAGGGTTGCAGCGAGGGATCGCCCATTAGGTGGTAGATCTCCCAGTAGTAGGCCTTTCCGCTGCTGGAGGAGGACTGCACCGCCATATTGCCCGCCATTATCATGGCTCCTGCACTGGTGTAGTGGTCGGCATACGCTTCGCTGTGGGTGTGGAACAAACGGTCGTACATACCGAGGTTGGACGGGTCATAGGTGGCGTTCATCGTGTTGTTGATGTCGCTGCTGTTGCGCAACCCCACCGACCAGTAGAAGTCGTCTTTCCAATAGGTAGACTCCGATGCTCCGATGTACACGGTGGCTCCGGTACGGTCGTTCTTACGCAGCACCGCTTCTGCAAAACATTCGTCCTCCTGAAACTCGCACGAGGAACAACAGTTGCCCACCATCACACCGGCTCTGTTGGTGTTCGACATATAGGGCAGTCGGTCGGTAGTGTTAAATGCGGGACTGTGCCACCCTGAGGGCGAACCGTGGGCGGAGTAGTTTATCCACCCTGCACCCCGTGAGTAAGCTTGGGCGAGGGAGTCGGCGGCTGATGCGTCCAGCGAGCATCCGGTCACTGTTACGCCGTTAGGTGCGAAACCGTTGTTGTTTTTGTAGTAGATGATGCTGCTGTAGCCGTTGGTGCGGGTGATGTAGTATTTGGTGGCATAGTCCATTGTGGGGTCGGCATATTTGAAAGCGTTGTCGTTCGCACTTCCACGATCCTCTCCGGCCACCAGTACGGCGCGGTTCAGGAACTGTGGGTCGGGAAACGCATATCGCTCGTACATCAGCGTCTTTTCTATCTGCGGTGTGAGCTGGCTGATATTTTGGGCAGAGAAGCGCCCATAGTGGCAGTCGGGAATGGAGTCGCCGCGGGACCATGTGGCGTAATACAGGTCGGTGACGTGGGTAGCATTGGCATCAGGTCCGGAATACCCGTTGCATCCGGTAAAGGCGGGTATCTGGTCGACATCGCCCACCAAAAGCAGGAAAGCGGGTGCAGGCAGTTGAGGGGTGGCGTTGTTGTAGAAATTGCGGATATAGGCAGAAATGCTGCCGGTGGTACTGCCCACTTCGGGTTGGTCTGTATAGGCCACAGTGACGATGAATCCTATGCGTTGTTTCCAGTTAATGAGCGAGTCGAGTTGTCCGCGAAACGAGTTGTGGGCCACGATAAGGTAGTGTATGGGGGCGTTTTGTGTCACTGCGATATCTTTCTCTTCGGAGGAAAGGGTGTTGAGTGTAGGTGTACCTATGTGGAACGCTTCGCAGGCGTGGAGGTTGCGCATCCGTTTGGAGGCGGCGACGTTTGGATTGATGAAACGAATGGTTACATCGATACCTCTGCACACCACCACTTGGTTGGTTACGGGGTTGTAGCTGACGGGACTGAAGCGTAGCAGCGCCAGATTGCGATTGCGGGCGACGCCGACATGTTCCACACTAACGGGAGCATCGGTACCGAAGAAAGCATCGGTGGAGTACATCTCTTTGTCGATAACGAGGGTGGGAGTGGTGGTGTCCGATTTGCTGCGCGACGGTTGTGCAGGTATGATGGGATGATTGATTCCCAAAGTGTTCCCATCGAGAGTGTCGTAGTGTACTTTGCCGACAATTATCTCATAGCCGTCGTTCACGGGTACCTCCAGCATTCGTGTCAGCAAGGGGAGATCGGGGTGGCCGTTTTGTCCCAGGGATATGTATCCCTCCATGGTGAGTGTGGAAAACTTTTCTCCCAGGTATTGCAAATGGCCGATGGTGGGTTGCGGTGTCACTATGTACAGTCGAATCTCGTGATAGTTGCTGCACACTACCCGACATTCTGATTGAGCGTGGGCCGATAGTGATGCAACGCAAAGCAGTATGGCTATATGAAGTATCTTTCTCATGGTTTTGTGGTTATGTTCGATGGTTTTGGTATTTGGTACCGGCATTCGACAGAGGGTCGTAATGGCGGGAGGATTCTATAGGGGATGATTTTGTAGGTCAAACAAATGGGTAAACTCTTCAGGTGGCGGTGCCACAATGGTTATCGTCTCGTGACGGACGGGGTGCTCAAATTCAATGCTGCGGGCGTGCAACGAGATGCCTCCGTCGGGATTGCTGCGAGGCGCTCCGTATTTCAAATCGCCTTTGATATACCATCCTGCATGAGCCAGCTGGCACCGTATCTGATGGTGCCGTCCGGTGTGGAGGTCTATCTCTATCAGGTGGTAGCCCCCTTTGCTTACCGCCAATACGCGGAAATCAAGTCGGGCGAGTTTGGCTCCTGGGGTACCTTCGGCAACGACGTAGCTTTTGTTCTGTTTCTCGTTGCGCAGCAGCCAGTCCTCCAGGTGTCCCGATGTGGGAGCGGATGTTGTGTTGGCTAACTCTTTGGCTATCGCCCAATAGGTCTTTCGGAAGTTGCGCTGCTTCACCAAGTCGTTCATGCGCCCCAACGCCTTGCTTGTCTTTGCAAAGACCACGATACCGCTCACCGGTCGATCCAACCGGTGAATGACTCCGCAATAGACATTGCCGGCCTTCTGGTCGCGTTTTTTGATGTAGGCCTTGATGACATCGGGCATACATACGTCGCCGGTTTTGTCTCCCTGCACAATCTCGCCCACATTCTTGTTGACAGCCATGAGGTGGTTGTCTTCGTAGAGAATGCGTTCGGGAGTCAGGCAGTCCGCTGCGTGCAGTATGTTTTCGGTGGCTGGCAAGGTGATTATTGTTTATCGTTGTTCTTGGGCGGTATAGGCACTTCTGCCAGAGGGGTGACTCCGTTGCGCACCACATCTTGCAAATCCACACATAGCGCTGTACCTATGGGGAGGAACAGGTCGATGCGGGAGCCGAACTTGATGAACCCCATCTCCTGGTTCTGCCGCACGGTTTCCCCTTCGTGGGCGTAGCATACGATGCGACGGGCCATTACTCCGGCCACTTGGCGGATGAGGATGCGCTGTCCGTTGTCCAGCGTCATGCCGATGGAGCTGTGCTCGTTGAGAACGGACGATTTGGGATAGGAGGCCACAAAATAGTTGCCTTTATGGTATTTCACATAGTCAATCTTGCCACTGACGGGATAGCGGTTCACATGTACGTCGGTGCCGTTCATAAAGATGCTTACTTGCAGGCAGTCGCAGTTGAGGTACTCTTTTTCGTACACCTCCTCGATGGCGCATACCGACCCGTCGGCGGGTGAGATGTATCGTGTCTCGTCCTCGGTGAAGACGCGTCTGGGTATGCGGAAGAAGTATAGCAGCAGACACCAGAACACCAGCAGGATGGTGATGAAAAGGAAGTGGAAGAAGTTCCACTGCTGTACGGTGAATATCATAGCAGCGTAGATGACGAGGATTATTGCACCTACGATGGTCAGCATCTTATGTCCTTCTTTGTGGATGTACATGCGGTATTCCTGTTTATGTGGTTAATGTTTGAAGACGGTGAGTTCGAATATGTGAGGTTAAAAAAGTTCTCCAATGGCGGCGAGAGCCAGGATGAAAGGCACAATCATCAGCATACTGTCGAAACGGTCCAGTATGCCTCCGTGACCAGGCATGATGTTGCCGCTGTCTTTGACACCGCAACTGCGTTTGAACATGGATTCGATGAGGTCGCCCAGCGTGCCGATGCCGCTGCAGATAAGTCCAATCAGGAGCCAGTACCACCAGATCAGTCCCTCTTGCAGCAGCGGCCCTATGAAGACGGCGCACAGCAGGCAGCAGACGGTTCCACCAATGGTACCTTCCCATGTTTTGTTGGGGGAGTGGCGCTCCCATAGGTGATGTTTTCCCAACGCCATTCCGCTCAGATAGGCCCCTGTGTCGTTCACCCAGGTGCATATAAAGACCATCATCAGTAGTCCTGCCCCCAAGTTGCCCAGTGGCTGCATCATGTAGAGCGGCACTACCACCCACAGGATTGGCAGCAGCGTATAGGCGATAGTGGCAAAGGGATGTTCGTCTCTACGCCAGAGTTGGCATAACGGCACAATGGCGCAGATGGCTGGCAGCATAAGGACGGCAATGTAGCGCATCCTTAGGTATCCGAGGATGGTGAGAGCCACATAGACAAGCAGCCCGGTGATGTATCCGGCACAGGCGTTGGTGACAATGCCCTTGCGCGAGAGGTTGTGATAGTATTCATACAATCCAATCATGGCTACTGCGAGAAACAAGCCGGAGAAGATGCAGAATCCTGCCCGTTTGTTGTCCAGCCAGATGCTGGAGTAAATGGCAAAGACCACCAGCGCCACATAGATGGCGCCGCTGAGCGAGCGTATGAGTATCTTTTTCACTTCTGTAGGGTTTATGGTTGTTTGGATTACAAGTCCTCTATCAGTAGGAGGTGCAGGTTGGTGACTTGTGACGATGCAGCGCCCGGAAGCATCTGTACAAGTTCACTCGGGAATGGTGTGTTGCTGTCTTTTATGCGGTTTACCAGCGCTTCCCATGTGGGCATCACTTGTGCGGTAAAGGCGATGGCGAGCGTCACTTCGGGCAGGGTAGGAAAGAGAGAACCGAAATTCTGTGTGCTGGAGAATGCCAAACTTCCGTTTTCGGCAATCAGCCCTTCGCAGAGCAGCGCCCCGATGCGGTAGGTGTAGTTGCGTGAAGCCGTGCCCACGTTCTCGATACCGAGATGCCTCAGGAATTCAGTCAGGTTCTTGTTGCAGCATCCGATGGAGGCGTCGCCGTATTTCATCTGCACTTTTCGCACCTGTTGCATGATTTCCTCTTCGGTGGTGCTATAGTACATCAGACCACCCTGTTCGGTATATTTCTGCGTGAAAAGGATGACGGGGTCGTCGTTGGGTATCTCGTCGGCAGTGCATTTGGCAGGCATCTCAATGTCGTTCTTTTCGAGTAGTGCCTTGCGGATGTCATTGATCATATTGTCTTTGATGGGAGGATGTTTCATGATTGCTGTATTTGTGTATCGTTTGCCGTCGTTGTATTGTCGTCGGTTTCTGCCGGTTTATTGTCGTCCTGCTTCTCTTTGGGATTGTTTTCGGGATTGTTTTCTTTCGTATCCCAGGGGCGGGCTCCGAATATGCGCTCCACATCGTCCTTGAAGATGACTTCGCGGTCGTAGAGTGTCTGCGCCAGTTGGTCGAGCTTTTCGCGGTTCTCGGAGATTATCTTTTTGGCGATGGAGTAGGATTCTTCCACCAAGCGCTTCACCTCCTTGTCGATATCTTCGGAGGTCTTCTCGCTGAATGGCTTGGTGAAGTTCCATTCGCTTTGTCCGGTAGAATCGTAGTAGCTTATGTTGCCTATCACGGGGCTCATGCCGTAGAACGTCACCATGGCTTGCGCCATTTTGGTGGCTCTCTCCATATCGTTGAGGGCTCCGGTGGATATCTTGCCGAACACGCACTCTTCCGCTGCGCGGCCTGCCATCAAGCTGGTGATGGAGTCAAACATCTGTTCGTAGGTGGTTATCTGCCGCTCTTCGGGCAGGTACCAGGCAGCGCCGAGGGCTTTGCCTCTGGGTACGATGGTCACTTTGACTAGCGGGTCGCCCCATCGCAGCAGCCAGCTCACTGACGCATGGCCGGATTCGTGGTACGCGATGGTGCGTTTCTCCTGGTCGGAGAGCACCTTGGTGCGTTTCTCCAAACCGCCGATGATGCGGTCGATGGCATCGAGGAAGTCTTGTTTCTCGATTTCTTTCTTGGCTTTGCGGGCTGCTACCAATGCGGCTTCGTTGCACACGTTGGCGATGTCGGCACCCGAGAAGCCCGGGGTCTGCTTGGCAAGGAACTCCTTGTCGATATCGCTGCCGAGTTTCAGCCCTTTCATGTGGACCTCGAAGATGGCCTGGCGTTCGTTCAGGTCGGGCAGCTCCACATAGATTTGTCGGTCGAAACGTCCGGCACGCAACAGGGCTCTGTCCAGCACATCGGCACGGTTGGTGGCCGCCAGTACGATAACGCCGGTGTTGGTGGTAAAGCCATCCATCTCGGTGAGCAGCTGGTTGAGGGTGTTCTCCCTTTCGTCGTTGGCGTTGCTCAGACCGCTGCGTCCACGGGCGCGACCCACGGCGTCAATCTCGTCAATGAAGATGATGCAGGGCGATTTCTTCTTGGCTTCTTCAAAGAGGTCGCGGACACGTGAGGCACCTACGCCGACGAACATCTCCACGAAGTCGCTGCCGCTCATGGAGAAGAACGGCACATTGGCTTCGCCTGCCACCGCTTTGGCCAGAAGGGTCTTGCCGGTGCCCGGAGGACCTACAAGCAGCACGCCTTTGGGTATCTTGCCTCCCAGGTCGGTGTAGCGTTTGGGGTTTTTCAGGAAGTCCACCACCTCCATCACCTCCTCTTTGGCACCGGCCAATCCGGCCACATCTTTGAAGGTGACGTTGGTGGGTGTCTTGCCGTCGTAGAGTTTGGCTTTCGACTTGCCCACATTGAATATGCCGCCGCCACCGCCGCCCATCTGGCGTGCGGAGATGCGGCTCATGGCGATGAAGAAGATGATGATGAGCAGCAGAGGCCCGAAGAGCACGAGAATCTCACGCCATGCGTTGGCGCGTTTCTCGGGCACCAGCTCAATCTTGGCGTTCTTCTGTATCTGGTTCAGTTGGGCCGTGCTCACGCTGCCCGTGCTGTCGGACATCCCGAGGGTGTCGCGGGTCACTATCTGTTCTTCTACGCGCTCCAGGTCTTTCTCGAAGCTCTCGAAGGTCACAAACTCATAGCGGTAGAAGCTGGGTTTGGCATCCTCCTTGCCCAGCGTGGTCTTGCCGAGGAGCTCCTTGTAGGTGCTGTCGCGGTCGATGGCCTCTTTCTTGATGTATATCTCGGCAAACTCTTTGTTGACAACAATGATTTTCTCTTCGTCTTGGTTCAGTAGGACGTTTTCCAGTTTGCCCCAGGTGATGTCTTTGGGACCCGATTTGGAGTCGCTGCCAAACCAGATGAATCCCAACGCCAGGATGATGGCGCTGTAGATGATGTACATCACCACCGAGCCCTTGGGCTTTTTGCCTTTGGTGTTGTTGCCACCTGCCGAGAAGGGGTTGCGCTGCGGCTTTTCGTTGGTAGGGTTGCTGTTTTTGTTTTCTTCGCTCATGGAGGAATCTTTCTGTTAGTTTCGTTTTTTTTTGTTGGGACTGGTGCGACGGTGCTATTGTCGGAGCGATGGCCTCATTTCTCGAGCGGCACCTCCTTGGCGTCGGCCCAGAGCTCTTCGAGGCGGTAGAAGTCGCGCTTATCTTTCTGGAAGATGTGTACTACCACATCGAAGTAGTCCATCAGTATCCACTCGGCGTTGTCGTAGCCCTCTATCTTGTGTGGATTCTGCCCCGTGGCATTCTTGATGACTTCAAACACACCGTCGCAGATGGCGCTGACGTGCGACGGCACATTGCCGCTGCAGATAATGAAGAACGATGTCGGTGCCGACGGCAGGTCGCGCAGGTCGAGCACCACGATATTCTCCCCCTTTTTGCTGTCCATGCCTTGCGCAGCAAGACGGGCAAGTATTTCGCTTTCAGAGAATTTATTGATATTTTTTACCATTAGTGCATTATTTCTAATAATGCAAATATACAAAAAATATGAGAACTGCTCCCCGCCCCCCAAAACATAACACCAGAAACCTGACACTTGAAACTTGAAACCAGAACCCCGACACTTGAAACATGAAACCCGAAATACAGGGGCGTAGACGAAGTCAAACTTGAAATATGAAACTTGACACCCGAAATGTTAACCCACACGCCCCTCCGACATGGAAAAATTAACATTTGGGGCTCAAAAACGCATCAAAAAAGTTACTACCAAGTTACTGTCATGTTACTGTCAAGTTACTAGCAAGTTGCTGACAGGGTACTTATTACACTGGCAATTAATACATTAAGCAAAAATCACCAATTGTTAAAATTTAACGTTTTCGATAAGCCGAGAGCAGACAAACTTGTTTGTATGGCGAGGCGAGAAAACGACGGGCGCGGAGCCCCAACGTTTTCGATAAGCCGAGATGGTGACTAATACTGCGAAAGGGTGACCGCTCGCAGATTCTAAATCAAAGAGGGTTGACTTGAGCTCAAAATCTGTCAAAATCTTTCTCTCTATATCAAATTTTGTAGGATTTTATATTAGATTTTTGTATGATTTTTAGGTGTTTAGGACGGCTTATGCATAGTGGTCGCTTCGCTCAAAATCTTTCAAAAACTTGTTCAAAATCTTTCTCTGGTTATTATGTCAAATTTTGTAGGATTTTGAGGCCTTCAAGCCGACCTATGTATCATTGTTCTATTAGGGTCGCTGCGCTCAAAATCTTTCAAAATCTTATTAAAAATCTTTTTCTTTGATTATTATGTCCAATTT
>CACXCY010000125.1 GCA_902766265.1 uncultured Bacteroidota bacterium | reverse complement strand
TCGGGAACACGGAGGTGTAGCGGCCCCAGGGTTAAAACAGCATACTGATAGTATTTCCTGTGTAAACTGTCGTTCTTCTGCGGGGTGTTCTCGCCCCACAAGTGGCCATCGATGCGCAGATAGCAGACAGGATTTCCATTTTCCATATCGAAGAAGGAACCATTGATGGCGGCAAAAGCGTCGCTGCGGGCTGCAAGGTCGGAAACGGGTGTCAAGGTGCTGTCGCATATGAATGCCAAGTGGCGGGGAGAGGTGGTAGGTATCTCAATGATAAACAGATGTTGTGCTGAGCAGAAAAGGTCTCCTTCTCCGAAGTGGTATTTCTTCAGCGTGAATCCATCCATGCTATCCACACTCCATTCCGCATTCACCACTCGCAACGAATCGTTGCTGTAGTCCACCTGTGCGCATGCCGAAATCATCCAGACGGAAAACATCGCATATATGAACATTCGTTTCATTTCTTTTTCTTCTTGTTTTTGCGTCTGAACAGGTCACTCCAGCGGTCAAAATCTTTCGTCAGTTTCAGCCCGGCACCCTGCTTATACGGTAGGTCTATGCGGGTATAGTCGTTGGTATTGGTTCGGTTGTAGGCAAAGAGGTGGAACATCGGGCTCAGTCGGTAGCCAATCAAAGCGTCTATCACAGCTCCGTTTGCGGTGTTCGACTCCAGTTCGCGACTTTCGCCGCCATAGCCCAGCGTGCTCTCCAAGTACCATCGACCCCAATCTTTGCTGATGTTTACATCTAATTGTTGGTTGGTTACTTCTGTGGCCGACTTGTAGTCGATGTTCACATCTACAAACTGCACCATGTCGGTCAAGCTGTTGCCAAAAAAGTTGGTAACGGCGCCCAATGCGTCGGCTCCACCAGTGGTGCTGTTTTCGCTGTTGACATTGTAGAAACTACCGCTGATGAGCAGCGAGAGGGTCTGGTTGAGCATGTCGAGTTCGCTGTTACGGTCGATATATGCAAATACCTCCTCCTCTACGCTTTGGTCAGCGTTGGGCAGCCGTAGGTCGAAGTTGATTGTGGGGTCTTGCAATGAGCCTGATACCGATATAACATTCTCCACCTGCAGGTATTTCTGTGTGTTGTCTACCGATGACAGGCTCCCCGTCAACGTGGACAGGTTTACTCGCTGCGAATATACTGCTTGCATGTCGAATCGCGATTCCGGTAGGCTCCCCTGAAAGTTGATGCTGCTGCCGTTTTCAATGCTGAACCGTTTCTCATATACCGAAAACATCCCCACTTTCATTTGGCCCGACGAGATGACGTAGTTTCCAAGCACTTGGGGTTTATCGTTACCGCTAAGGCTGAGGTGCATCTCACCAGCCCCGGTGGCCACAACATTCAGTCCCACTTCTTTGAAATCCATGGGCAGCTCCAACTTCAAGTTTGGCGTGATGGTCAAGTCCAGGCTCAAATCCATGTTCCATTTTTTATCCTCCATTGTGGTTTCTTTCTCCTCCTCTTGTTCGCCGTTCACGAAAGTGATAAAGTTCTGCGATTTCACCTGCTGCTGGTAACTGATGGGCACCATCAGTTCGCATCCACGGTTTGTGTTTGCACGCACGGCTATCTCAAGATGGTTCACTGGCCCGTGTACACGTCCTTCGGCAGCGGCGTAAATTTTGCCGTTGAACTGTTCGCTATTACGCTGGTCAAGCAGCATAAGGTTCTCAGTGCTTACTCCCAAATCAATCGATATATCTTCTGTTGTCGAAAGCTTTATCTCTCCGTTGGCTAGGGCAATATTCCCCTCAGGGTCACGTATTGCGAAGTTTTTTAGGTATATGATATTGTCCTTTAGACGTAAACTGTCCGATATGCTGTAGGTTACATTTGTCATGTCTAATTTTATCCGACCTTCATCCACCTTTGCATCTCCAAGTATGATGGGCTTGGCGGTGGTGCCGGTAACACTCACATTTCCACTTATCTGTCCTTCGAGGCAGCTCGAGAACGATGCAACCAGGGGTTGTGCCAGCGCCAGTTCGAAATCCCTGAATCGGGCGTCGATATTCAACCGGTTGCCGGCTCCTTGTTGCTTGCTGTCAGCTGTTTGTTCGGATGATAAGTCTATCCATCCGTTGGCATCTATCTGCTTGTTTGCCAATTCCAGCTGCAGCAATCCCAACTCTTTGTTCCAGTTGCTCTTCAGTTCCACCGTTCCCATTTCGCGACGGTTTACCACGCAACTGTCTATCTGCAGATTTGCGTTGAAATATGGGGTCTCGTTCAGCCCTTCCAATTCGAAGTTCCCATTTATTTCACCCCCCAGTTCCAGCATTTTTTCCTGTAGAAGTACCTCGTTTAGTAGTTCGAGACTGAAATGGGCGAAATTCATCTCTACCCTGTCGTCGGCGTCTCCTTTCAAACTCAGTTTTGCCTCTATCTGCTGTCCTTGGCTTACGAACCCTATTCGCTCGCCGACGATTCCCATCCGTTTCTCATCGGTCAGTTCCAGACCGTCGGCTTCCATGCGCCACGCGACATCTCCCACGTAGAAAAGTGGTTCTAGAACCCTTATTTTGTTGTCGCGCAATGATAACAACAGGTCTCCCCGAGTACTGCTTTCCATGTCGCCCCAGTTCAGCCTTGCTGTTGTCCGATCACGATTGCTGCTCAATGTCAGCTTGGCGTCTTCTATCAACTCCATTTTCCCTGCGCGCAATTCCTCGGTCTCCATCTGAAGCACATAGTGGTCGCCTATACTCCGGCCGTTCACTCTCACATCTTTTAAATTAATGCCCCCTATTCCTATCGAGTCGCTCAAGACCACGATTTTCATTTGTTCGCCGAAATTGTATGAACCATCGAGACGGGTCCCCGGGGCAATGGTGACATTGTCAACCATTTTTTTCAGTTTCCGCCCATCGTCCATCCAACGCACCTGGCAAGATATAGTCTTGTTCGCCAGGATATTCGCTACCGAATCCTCCATGATTTCTTTCGGCGCAAACCGCTCGGGCATATACAACTGGGCAAAATAGCGGGCCATCACTGGCAGGTCGCTGTAATCGAACTGTCCGCTGATGCTTGCATTGGCAATGTCGCTTTTCAGTTTGATGTCCTTGCCCCTTTTGTCAGCGTCGATGGTCAAGTCTATATTGCTCACTTTCAACTCTCCATACTGTGTCATTTGGGCCGTAAGTTTTCCCGACATCTCTTCCAAAGTGTTTCCTGTCAGTCTGGCTGTCATTGTTGTGGCCAACGGCTGTGGTAGTAGCCCGATATCCAGGTTGTCAATGTCCAATTCGGCCTCGATACTGTTCACACTGTCGACAAATTTCGCTGTGAGAAGTGCTGTCAGATAAGCCAGACTGTCGTTGCCCTCGATGGTTGCAGTCAAGGTCCTGTGCCGGTATTCCCCGCTTATATTGGTGGCACTCAAATGCCGCCCTTTTACCACGGTGTTTGTCAGATGACCGTCCAGATTCAACTCCAAACTTTCGCCGGATACCTTATTCTGTCTGTCAATCGGCAGCTTCCCATTGACACTCAGTTCGAAACCACTGCGAGTAATCCATTCGGTGTTGAGCAGAGCCAGCCCTAGACCTTCGCTTCCCAGTTCGGCCGCGAAGGAGTATCCGTCGGGTTTACGTTTTAAGGTAGCATCGGTTCGCAACTGACCCAACTTGCAGTTTGCCAACATGTTCACAGTAGCTTGTTCTTGCAATCCACCGCGCAGGTCGGCACTCAGATTCAGGGTGCCCAGGTCGGCAATCATCTTTTGGAACCGATTGTTGAGTTTCATCAGTCCGAGCACTGGCGACAGGTCGTTGGCATTGGTTCGCAGGTGCTCTATCGCCACATCGAAAGTCGTTGTGTCAATGTTCGGTAGCCCTCGCACCGTCCCTGCTACCACCAGCGACGACTCATCTCCCCATCTCACCATCATGTCGGTCACTAATGAATCTATTGTTCCCGTTGCCGTTCCTTCGGCCTCGACGGTGGCATCGATGCCCCACAGTACGGGGGCCCAGTAGGCTACATCACTCATCTTCACCCGCATACCAGTCTTCAGCAACGCGTTGTGTTGCACCGTGGAGACATATCCGGCAATGCCTTTCCAGGTGTCGTAGCGAAGTTCGGCATCAAGTACAAGTTGGCTCTGGTTTGTAATAATCCGAAAGTTTTTGGCCACAATCTCATAGCGGTTCACATGCACGTCACCCTCCATCTCCTTCACCTCGAAACCACTGCGCTCCCGCGTGGAAAAACGTACAATACGGCACGTGACGTCATCCTCCACCACCAACACATTTTTCATCTTTGTCTTGATTTCGAAAAACTCCATGTGCGGTATTTGCACACCGTAGGGATATATTTTGTTGCGGTGGTCTGGAAGGTCCATCTTGTAATGTACGTTGTCCAAAATCAAGGTCTTCACCTTCACCGAGAAAGGCTCGTGCTCAGTCTGCTCCTCTTTGGGTTTTCTGCGTGCTTTGTAATAGTCTATCAGGAATTTAAGGTTGATGTCACTGCCGCCGCGTGTCGCAAAATGGTAATAGCAATTCTTCAGCTTCACCTGATCGAAATCCAACCCTTTCCCGTCGAATGGAAAGTGATGGAACGACACATCCACTTTCTCGCCATTGAAGAGGGTGTCATTTGTCGGCGACACCCACAGAACATGGTCCAGTATCACATGGTCAAACGGCATCGCATGCAGCGACCCGATGCGCAGCTCGCCACCCCACTCGCGCGAAAAATAGTTTCCCGCAACAGCACCTGCAACAGACTGTACAATAGAATAATTCACCAGAGCCACAAGTATATACACCAGCAGCCCCAGTGTCAGTAACACCCTCGATATAATCTTCCATGTCCTTTTCACTACCCCAATAACTAAAAAAAACATATTTTATTATATTACTATATTAAATTTTATTACCAAAACTTCACCATCCCCCCTCCGGCGACCTACCAACATCTACCGAGGCAGGGGATGGATGGAAGAGGGGAGGAAGAAGGGTAGAAGATGGGTAGAAGATGATGGGTCTATGGTTGTGGTTTTTAGGCAGTTAGATTGTTGTGTTTTCAGTGTG
>CACXCY010000124.1 GCA_902766265.1 uncultured Bacteroidota bacterium | reverse complement strand
GTGGCTTCGAGGTTTTCCTCGTCAGCATATTTCAGCATCAGGTCAACATCTTTCGGGTTGACCACCACGGCCATACGTTCCTGACTCTCGCTGATGGCCAGCTCGGTACCGTCGAGACCGGCGTATTTCTTGGGAACTTTATCCAAGTTAATCCGCAAACCATCGGCCAATTCTCCAATGGCCACGCTCACACCGCCGGCACCAAAGTCGTTACATTTCTTAATGATTGAAGACACCTCTTCGCGCCGAAACAGGCGCTGAATCTTACGCTCGGTGGGGGCATTGCCTTTCTGCACCTCGGCTCCGCAAGTGGTCAGCGACTTGGTGGTGTGACTCTTCGAGGCACCCGTGGCACCGCCGATGCCGTCACGGCCAGTACGTCCACCCAAGAGGATGATGACATCGCCGGGGTCGGAGGTGAGACGCTTCACGGCACGGCGTGGAGCAGCGGCGATGACAGCGCCAATCTCCATGCGTTTGGCTACGTAGTTGGGATGGTAGATCTCATTGACTAAACCCGTCGCAAGACCAATCTGGTTGCCGTAGCTGGAATAGCCGTGGGCGGCAGTGGTGACAATCTTGCGCTGCGGTAGTTTTCCGGACAGAGTTTCATTGATGGGACGTGTCGGGTCGGCAGCGCCGGTGACGCGCATGGCCTGATAGACGTAGGTGCGGCCCGAAAGCGGGTCGCGTATACAACCACCGAGGCAGGTGGCGGCGCCACCGAAGGGCTCTATCTCGGTGGGGTGGTTGTGGGTCTCATTCTTGAAGTTGATGAGCCACTCCTCTTCTTTACCATCAATAACGACAGGTACGACAATGGAGCATGCGTTGATTTCGTCGCTGGGCTCCTGGTCATTTAGTAACCCCTCCTTTTTGAGGCGTTTGGCTGCCAGTGTACCGATGTCCATCAAGCAAACATACTTGTCAGTACGTCCTGCATATTGCTCCCGGTGGTCGTTAAGGTATTGATGGAAAGCGCCCTCGAGAAGCGGACGGTAGTGCCCCTCGTCGAAATGCACATCCTTTAGTTCCGTAGCGAAAGTGGTGTGGCGGCAATGGTCACTCCAGTAGGTGTCTAACACGCGTATCTCAGTCATGGAGGGGTCTCGCCTCTCTTCATCGCGGAAATAGCGCTGAATATGTTCCATATCGCGGAAGGTCATGGCGAGGTTTAGCGAATCATACAGCTCTCGCAACGCGGAGGTATCCATATCTTTGAATCCAGAGAAGACAATTACATCAGCGGGTTCGTCAAAATGATCTTCAAGCGTGTCGGGCTTTTGTTCGTCGGCCAGGCGGGAGTCAACAGGATTGACGCAGTGCTTGATAACAGCTTGACGTTGTTCTTCTGTTAGTTGACCGCTTATAACGTAGGTAGTGGCCGATTTGATGATGACATCGTCGCCCGCACCCAGCAGACGTACACATTGCACGGCAGAGTCGGCACGTTGGTCGAACTGGCCAGGTAGATACTCCACGGAGAAACAGAAATCGTATTCCTGTCTAGGATATTGTTCCTCATAGACATCATCAACTGGCGGTTCGGAGAAAACGGTGATGAGGGCTTTGTGATAGGATTCCTCAGAGATATTCTCAATATCATAGCGTATCAGGGCGCGTACCCTCGTGGCTTTGATGTTGAGATAGTTTGCCATTTCTTCATGCAACTCTTTTGCCTGAATGGCGTAGTCGACTTTCTTTTCGACATAAATACGACGTACCTTTGTGCTCATGATTTTGTGTGTCGGTGGCAGGGGCGTTAGACGTCTGTCTGCAGAATTAATGTTATTATTTCTTGTTGTTTTTTTTCTTTTGGGACAGGAATGTCACAGAATGATATCTTTGTTAAACCAGTCGGGGTGTTTGGCTGTTTTGTCTTGGTAGAACTTCATAATCTCCCGCATATCGGCTGCGTAGTCGCCAGAGGGTTGGATGGCTGGCCCTACACCCATTATTTTTTGTTTGAAATCTATGTAGGTTAGTACGATGGGTACGTGGGCTTGAGTGGCCACCTCGTAGAAACCGCGTTTCCAACGTTTCGCAGGTTTGCGGGTGCCTTCAGGGGTGAGCACAATGACAAAATCTTCGTGTTGTGCAAAGTTCTCCACGGCCTTTTC
>CACXCY010000123.1 GCA_902766265.1 uncultured Bacteroidota bacterium | reverse complement strand
GCATTGTAGAGATACACCGCCTCGGGTAGGAATACATAAACGTCTGTCTCCTGCACATTGCGCGCCGACGGGGCGGTACGCTTCTTCACATCGGGACGGTTGTAGCCATAGGTCATCCACAACACCGTGGAGAGCTGCTCCAACGACAGCATTTCGGGGGTGAACTGACGCTCCGTCTGCCGAAGCTGCAAGGCCTTGTGGAGAGGCATCTGCATATTGAATGTTGGTTCTGGCAAAGGAATGTTGCTCTGCGCCTGCAAACCGCAGCATAAAGCCAGGAAAAGAGTCAAGGGAATCAGATGTTTCATATTGTAAAAGATTACGAAGTTGTTTAAAATTAATTCAATGTTTTTCTTAAAGCATCTAAATGGCATATTTTTCTTCCCTCAGTTACAATGGTGGTATGCCTGCCGAACTTGATGAGGCAACCCCATTGCGCCATCGGAAAGAATAAAAATCTGCTCGTTTATATGCATAATAAATTCCATCAATCAAATTTAAACAACTTCAAAATTATCATTATTTTTCGCCGCCGTTGCGGAGCAAGCTGCTGCTTTTGTCAATTTGCTCAAGGGCGTACTGCCGTGTGATGCGCACCTCCTTTGCCTTGGAACCTTTCTCGCGTTTCTGCGTCGGAAGGTCGAACATCAACGAGGTCATCACGGTCTCCATAATAGAGCGAAGTCCACGGGCACCCAACTTATACTCGACAGCTGTGTCGACGACCGCATCCAGCGCGTCGTCGTCAAAGACCAAAGTCATTCCGTCCATCTTCAGGAGTTCTTGATACTGCTTGACCAGAGCGTTCTTGGGTTCGGTGAGGATGGAGCGCAACGCTGTTCTGTCCAACGCGTTGAGATACGATAGTACCGGGAAACGGCCCACCAACTCAGGGATGAGCCCGAAGTGCTTGAGGTCCATCGGCAGAACATAGCGCACCAGATTGTGCTGGTCAATCTCCTCGCGTATCTTGGTACTGTTGAAGCCGATGACGTTCGCTTTCATGCGGGAGGCGATAATCTTCTCTATGCCATCGAAAGCACCTCCGGAAATGAAGAGGATGTTGCGCGTGTTGACGGCTATCAGCGGCTGCTCGGGATGCTTGCGTCCTCCTTGCGGCGGCACGTTGACGACAGCACCCTCTAACAACTTGAGCAGCGCCTGCTGCACGCCTTCGCCCGACACATCGCGTGTGATGGAAGGGTTGTCGCCTTTGCGGGCTATCTTGTCCAACTCGTCGATAAACACAATTCCTCGCTCGGCAGCAGCGACGTCGTAGTTGGCCGCCTGAAGCAGCCGCACCAAGACATTCTCCACATCGTCGCCCACATAGCCGGCTTCGGTAAGCGTGGTGGCATCGGCGATACAGAACGGCACATTGAGGATGCGCGCAATGGTGCGTGCCAGCAACGTCTTGCCTGTGCCGGTTTCTCCCACGATGATAATGTTAGATTTCTCTATCTCCACATCGTTGCTGTCGGCGCCAACGTGCTCGTCATAGTATTTGAGGCGTTTGTAATGGTTATAGACAGCCACCGACAGCACTCGCTTGGCGTCGTCCTGACCGATGACATACTGATCCAGATGGTTCTTTATCTCGATAGGCGTGGGAATGACCGCCACATCGTTGTGATGCCCATTTTTATGGTTTCCGCTGGTGGCGGACGCTACGCCCGCTTCGCGCAGTATCTTGTTGGCACTGGCGACACACTCATCGCATATATATCCGTGAAGACCGCTCAGCAGCACACGCACCTCGCTTTCGGGCTTGCCACAGAATGAGCAGCAGTTCTCTTTGGTAGGTTTCTTGTTTGGCATATTATTAATGGCACCGCACGGTGCTTGGATTATCTTTTGTCAGGCAATCTTTGGTATTGCTCCATAATAACGGACATCAAGGCCATTTATTCTATAGCAGTATATTCTTGTCGGCATCCTGCCGTATGAATATGAACAGCAGTATGGTGAACGCCAGCAACGAACTTCCGCCGTAACTGAAGAAAGGCAACGGGATGCCGATGACGGGCAGCAGCCCCAACACCATGCCGATATTGATGAACACATGCATAAAGAGGATGCTGGCCACCGAATATCCATAGAAGCGCGCGAAAGTGGAGCGCTGCCGCTCGGCCATAGTCACCAAATGCAGCAACAATCCAATATAGGCGGCTACCAGCAACGAACTGCCCACAAAGCCCCACTCTTCGCCCACGGTGCAGAAAATGAAATCCGTTTCCTGCTCGGGGACGAAATCGGCCTTGGTGATGACTCCCTTGCACCATCCTTTGCCGAGGAACTCGCCGCTTCCGATGGCTATCTTTGACTGGTTCTGGTTGTAGCCGGCGCCCTTGATGTCGTCCGATTTACCCAACAACACATTGATACGCTCCTGCTGGTGGGGCTCAAGCACGTGGTTGAAGGCAAAGTCGACCGACATGATGAACACACAGCAGCAAGCCAGGAAAATGGCTACGTGCCAATAGTTCCTGGAGGTGCGCTTGTTGAGCCACACAAAAAGGTAAGCCAGACAGAGGGCCACAATGATGCCAATAAGAATGTACTTGTTAATGACCAAAGTCATTACGAAGAGGATGATGGCCAATGTCCCCAATACAAGGATGGTGCCCGACAGTCCCTCCCGAAACAGCGGGAACAGAAAACCAGCAAACACCAATGCCGAACCGGTGTCGTGCTGCAAGAGAATAAGTGCGGCAGGGATAAGAAGCAGGGCAAATGCCGCCAATTTGGTACGGAAATTACGTATCTCCACACCTATGCCACTCATCAGTTTAGACAATGCCAGCGCTGTGCCCACCTTGGCAAACTCGGAGGGCTGCAACTTAAAGGAACCCAGGTTAAACCATGACTGGCCTCCGTTGGTACTCTCACCCACAAACAATACCGCAACCAGCAGCAATATCACTCCAATGTAGATGATATAGGATATATTGGAAAAAACACGGGGTTCGAGCACCACTATCACCAAAGCGGCAAAGAAGGCAATGCCCATCCATATAATCTGCTTGCCATGCTGGCAGGATAAATCGAACACGGCAGTGTGGGCCTCGTTATAGACAGCGGCATAAATGTTGAACCACCCGAACAGCACTATAGCCAAGTAGAGTCCGATGGCCAGCCAATCATATTTCTTCTGAGTGCGTTGCATATTCTTTGCCCAATGGCTATGCACCTACAGCAGTACACAGCCCTCACTTGTTTTAGTGATTATGTTTTTTCTTCTTTTTGACTTTGTGCGCCAAGGGGAGACTCTGACATGGGTTGGTCTCTTTATAAAGACGCTCAAAATCCTTACGCTTCACCTCACGGTTGATGTATTTCTCTATAACCAAACTGGCAATAGGGGCTGCCCACACACCGCCGGCGCCTGCATTCTCCACATAGACAGCCACAGCAATCTTCGGGTCGTCCATCGGAGCAAAAGCCACAAACACCGAGTGGTCTCTACCTTTGTTTTCGGCAGTACCCGTTTTACCACATACGTCAATGCCTGGCACATCAGCCCTGTGGGCAGTACCACCGGCACCATGCACCACATCATACATGCCACGAGCCGCGATGTCGAAATAACGCTTGTCGATGCCCGTTTCGTGATGTACCAGGAAAGAGTCGATAGTGAGGGAGTCCTTGGTGTAGTAGCGCACGAGGTGTGGGGTGCAATAGTATCCGCGGTTGGCCACGATACAAGCCAGATTGGCCATTTGGAGCGGCACTACCTCCACTTCACCCTGCCCGATACTATTGGAGTAGATGGTGGAGAAGGCCCAGCGTTCTTTGCCGTAACATCTGTTGTAATAACTGGTGTCAGGAATATTGCCTTTCTTGACGTTGGGCAAGTCGATGCCCAACCGCGTACCGAAGCCGAAACGGTGCATGTAGTTATCCCACACCGTAAGACCGTATTGGCTATCCTTATAGATGCTTTTGTATTTTTCCTGCTGGATGATACGGCGGTAGGTGAAATAGAAATAGGGGTTGCACGACATCTTGATGGCCTCCTGCACCGAGTGGGCACTCGGATGATTATGGCAACCTATTTTACTTTTATCACAAGGGAAACCTGTACCGGGAGTGACCACACCCAACTGTAACGCCGTCATAGCTTGGGCTATCTTGAAGATAGATCCGGGAGGATACTGGGCTTGAAGCGCGCGATTAAAGAGAGGTTTGCTGATATCTTCCAATAGTTTAATGTAGTTTGCACCACGCACACGCCCCACCAATAGATTGGGGTCGTAGCAGGGAGCGCTGACCAGGGTGAGCACCTCGCCCGTCTTAGGTTCGATAGCGATGACGCATCCACGCTTGTTGGCCATCAGTTCCTCGGCATACTGCTGTAGTTCGGCATCAAGAGTAGTGTAAAGATTCTCTCCCTCAATAGGGATGCTGTCGAATTTGCCGTGCTGATAAGAGCCCGTCTCGCGGTTGTGGACATCGACCTGCATCACCTTCTTGCCTTTTGTTCCACGCAAAATGGACTCATACGAAAGCTCCAAGCCACTCTTGCCAATATAGTCGCCCCGCTTGTAATAGGGGTCTTTCTTCATGTCCTCATCATCCACCTCGCCGACATAGCCCAACACATGTGCCGCGATGGGTCGGTCGTAGATACGCAGCGTACGCTGGGTAATGTAGAATCCCTTGAATTTCCACAATACCCCCTGCCAGCGGCCGTATTCTTCTTTGGAAATCTGTTTCATGAAGATAGATGCGGAATAGGGCGAATACTGGACGGCCTTCTCCATACGCTTGTTGAAATCCTCGCGTGTAATGCCCAGCGACTTGCAGAAGTAGGCGGTATCTATCCCTTTGGCATCGCGGGGAACCACCATCAAGTCATACACTGCCTCGTTGTAGACAAGCAGTTTGCCGTTGCGGTCGTATATCAGTCCACGGGGAGGATACTGGGTGATGTTGCGCAGGGCCTGGTCGGCAGCTCTCTTCTTGTAATCTTTGTTGAAGATTTGCAATACAGCCAGGGTCACTATGAAAATAATTCCTACGGATAGGAATATTATCTTTATAATGATTGACCTGTCGCTGTACTTGTTAGCCATGATTTACAAAGAGGTTGCCTCTTCAAGAGCGGCTCCTTAAACGCTGCAAAAATACCAAATAATATAGACGTTACTGGTTGGGCTCCCGAATACTTATTGACAATTTTTCTAACGGCTCGAGGGTGTAGGGTATGTAGCTCTGGTGACGTTCCGACAAAGAATGGTAATAGTCTAGCTGCTGCTGCAAGTCGCGCCGCAACTGGTTCATGGCATCGGCATGGGTGAGTTGGGCGGCGGTGAGCAGCCGGTAGCGCAACGTAAGGTCGTCAATTTTCCTCAAGGGGATTTCCCTCAATGTTTTTTCAACAAGGGCGTCGGCCTGCTCTTGCCGTCCGGTGGCAACCAGATTGTCGGCCACGGTGACCACATCACGGCAATATTGGTTGAGAAATTTCTGGGAGGTGGCATCCACACCCACATGGCGACTGTCGGGCACCTGCCAAACTACGTCTTCCATCAGATGACGGTAGGCCTCGGAGCAATCCACGCTATCACTGGTGCCGCCCATCAGACAGGCCGCCAGATCCAGGCGGTAGACCAGACCTGTCAGCCGGAAGCAGTCGTTGAAAGCATCACGGTAGTCGTCGCGGGCGTAGTGAGAGAAATAACAGCGGTCCGGATGCTGCTGCAGCAGATGAACCAATGCCTGCCATCCCTTTTGGTGGCATTCGGGATCCACCTGGGACGCATACCACTCCAACGACAGCAGGTTGAGATTGACCACACGCACATCCCTGCGCCAACATTCCGCCTCCTGAGCATACCAGAGCGGAAAGGTGTCGTTGTCGCCCACGGTGAAAAGGATGGCATTCGGCTCGCACGAGTTGAGCATATTGCGGGCAGTGTCGCGGGCGATGTAGTTGGCCGAACGGTCATGGTCGGCATAATTCTGAACCAACATCCATACGGGCATCAACAGCAGAAGGCAGGGAGCCACGGGACAGAGTATTTTTTTCACGATACCACCACGTTGTGCCGCCCACTGCTCACATCTTTGGGCGACGGGCATGACGGCCAGCCCTATCCAAATGGCGAAAGCATAGAACGACAGCACAAAGGCATAGTCGCGTTCGCGTGGCTGGTAGGCCGGCATATTGAGATAGACGGCCAAGCCCAGACCAGCGAAAAGAAACACCGCCATCACCGCCCAGAACGCGCCACGCTGATGTCTCCGCTGGTAGAGAGCACCTGCGATGCCGAGCAATAGCGGCAGCAAGAAATAGACATTGTGGGTGGCAGCGGGCGTGGAGGAGGGAGGATAGTGTCCTGTGCC
The DNA here is from genome assembly GCA_902766265.1 of uncultured Bacteroidota bacterium. GTDB lineage: Bacteria > Bacteroidota > Bacteroidia > Bacteroidales > P3 > Colimorpha. The sequence continues at coordinate 4,668 of CACXCY010000123.1, read as the reverse complement.
CACGAGGAAGCGGTCAATCGGGGGAATACCCGTCACGAACTGGCCGTGCTGCAGGGTGCCGAAACCTTGACGGTCGTCGAAACGGCCGCTGAAGTTCCACATGAAATAGCGCAGATACATATACGTCCATTGATAGGACACGAGGAACTGGAAGTTGTCGGCCACATTGGGACGGTAGCAGGGCTGGCCAGCTGCATCGTGGCCGATGCCGTGAGCGCCACTCCAGTCGGCATAGCGACGGGCATCGCCGGCATGACTACGCCAGATGCGCGGATAGAGGGCTGGGGCTTTCTCGTACTGAGAACGGGCAACGTAGGCCTTGAAGGACGCAGCGGTGGAAGGGTTGGTGTTGTTGATGGAGGGCTGGGCAGCGGCGCGCAAGGGCACAATTATATAAGGTGTCAGCCCGAGGAGGAAGAAGCATGCGCACGCCACCACCAGCCGTAACCCGTAGGCCGCCGGAGGTGCGACGCTGGAGGTGCGACGCTGGGCTGCGCGGTGATTCCTGTGTTTCAGCACGACGGCCAAAGCCACAGCCGGTAAGGTGAGCCATCCCATCAGGTGCACACACACCGAGAGTCCCAGCATCAGCCACAGGAGCATCATCCAACGTGAGGCGTAACGGCAGTCATTGCAGAAGTACCAACGCACGGTAGCCCACAGGATGACCGAAGAGAGAAGCATCGACAAGCTGTACACCTCGCTCTCCACAGCTGAAAACCAGGCGGTGTCGCAGAAACAGTAGGACAACGTTCCCACGGCGGCCGCCAGCAGGGACTGGCGATGGCTGCCGAGCCGCACCGCCAGATGATAGACGGTCCAGAAAAGAAACATCGCCGTGCCGGCGCCGGCCAGCACCGAGAGCATGTTGCTCCAGAAGGCCACTCGGTCGGGCGACGACGCCATGAGAGTGAAGAGGTGCGCCAGCAATTGGTAGAGCGGAGCCCCTGGCGGATGGCCCACGCCCAACGTGAAAGAGGTGGCGATAAACTCGCCGCAGTCCCAGAAACTGACGGTGGGGGCCATCGTCAGACGGTAGACGGCGAAGGCGACCGCTCCCGCACCCCAACCCGCAAGGAGGGTGGAGCGCCGATGGGAGGCGTATGGATTTGTGGACTCCATTACCAGTTGACCACCGACTTGTTGAACACATCCTCGCAGAGCTCGGTCACTATCTCGCCCATCAGCGTGCTTTCCACCGAGGAGAAGTCCTGCTGGGCGCTGTAGTCACGGTAGCGCGAGAAAGTCTGTTCGAAGTTGGCCTTGGGGTCGACGTTGTTCACGAACTTGACCTTGATGGTGATGGTGAGCCGGTTCATCGACACCTCGTCGCCGCTGCTGATGGCCGACGCCCGGGTGACGTAGCCCGTAATCTCGCCGCTCACCTCCAGGTCGCCCTCGCCGTTGACGACGTTGAGCGACGTCTGCGAGGCGTACATGTTCCGAAGTTCGTCGGTAAGGGTCTGGCTCAGTTGCGGGTTCACCGTCGAGGCGTAGTTAGGGAAGGTGGCCACCGCGATGGTTTTCGCCTCCGGCGGGATGGAAGCACCCGTGAAAGAGTAGCCACCGCTACAGGCACCCAAGGCCAAGCAGGCCAGAAGGGCCAGGAATATGCTGCGCGTCTTCATGGCTGTCCGTGTTAGAAATCCCTCGAATCCTCGTCGATGCGCTGCTCGTCCTCCAGCTGCCAGAGCAGGTAGGACGACTGCTGCTCCATATAGTTCAGCACGTCAATCTTGGTAGGCAAATCGGTGAGAGCCGACACCTCGTTGACGAGGTCGTCAATCTTCTTTTTGAAATTAATATCCATATAGTTAGCCGTTTATCTATTCGTCGGCGGATGTTCTTCGCCACTGCAAAGGTACAAAGAAATTCGCATACAACCCCCAATATCGAAGAAAAGCTTGCCGCCGGCCCTGCTTCCTCTCGGCTTCCAACCCGCCTCCGCCGCATGCCGGACGACCGACCCGAAAGGTCCCTTTTGTGTAGTTGAGAACTACATGGTGTGTAGTTGAGAACTACATAATGTGTAGTTGAGAACTACATAACGTGTAGTTGAGAACTACACAAAGGGGCTTCCCGAAGGACTCCTCTATATGTGCAGTAACATACTGATACAAATACTCTTATAAACTATCGAAATGGGGTGGTGTGAGACCCTCTCAACGGACAACACAGACGGGAGCGGAACCGGCAACGAGATAGGGCGTGTTGGTCGCCACATCGACGCAGCGGTAGCGGGTGCGACGCTTCTCGAGCGAGCGGAACACGATGTCGCGACCGTTCTTCAGCCGGAACATGGAGCCCAGCGGAAGGTCGTCCAGCGTCAAATCCTCGCCCGGGACGTAGTCCACGTCGTAACGCCGCAGCTGCTGCTCGATGGCACGACCCGTGGCGCGCTCCAAGGGCAGACGCCGCACATAGCGCTCTATCAGCCGCCTCACCTCGATGGGGAACAAACCGCTGTATGCGGCCAGCATCCGCGCATACTCCCCCTGCCACTCACGGCCGTGGGGCTGGACGCGGTTGCCGTGGAGCTTCCACGTGTTCAGGTGGGCCAGCTCATGCAACAGCACCAGCAGAAAGAAATAGGGATTGATGTTGCCGTTGACGCTAATCTCGTGGTAGGGATGTCCGATTTGGGGACAGCGGTAGTCGCCCAGCTTGCTCTGCCGCTCGCGGGTCACGTGCAGCTTCACGCTATTGTCCTGCGTCAGCATCTGGAACATAGGTTCCACCGCCTCGGCGGGCAGATAGCGTCCCAGCACCGTCTTGTAACGTGTCACCCTCGCGTCTTCCATGGCTCAGCCCTCCGGCAGCGCGTCGGCCGTCCACGACACCGAAGCCGCCGGCAGCTGTTGCGAGAAAGTGGGACAGTCGCAGTGGCGATGCTTCCGGTGGCGCGGCATACTCACCCCCTTGGGGCTGCAACCGGCACAGACACCCAGCAACAACACCACAACACAATATATCTTCAGTCGTCTCATGGCCATATAACGCAACATCCTTCATTTTATTTGGTGCCCGCCTCCCGGCGGCTCACTTTTGTCCGCCATCCCCTCCCCCACTCTCCTTCGGCAAGGATATACTAACACGGCGGGAAATACGTTACAGACAAAAGAACCGTGGCAACGATGAAAGAAAAGACATTCGACACCGGGCTGGGAAGCATTCACTACTGGCTCACCCCCGTTGAGGAGAACTGTCCGACGCTGGTCCTGCTGCCGGGGCTGACCGCCACCCATGTGCTGTTCGACCGACAGGTGGACTGGTTCCGCAACAAAGCCAACGTGCTGGTGTGGGACGCCCCCGGACATGGCGCATCGAAGCCGTTCCCCCTACAATTCACCATGGACGACATGGCGCGGTGGCTGCATGGAATCCTCGCCGCTGAAGGCATCGTCAACCCCATTCTTGTCGGACAGTCGATGGGCGGCTACATCGCCCAAGCATTCATGGACCTCTTCTCAGGCAAAACGGCAGGATTTGTCTCTATCGACTCCTGCTCTCTCAAACGGAAGTACGTTACCGCCTTCGACATCTGGGCACTCCGGAGGGTTGGCCCTGTATATCGGCTGTACCCCTGGAAAGCGTTGCAACGTGTCGGCGCCAACGGCTGCGCTGTGACGGAATATGGCCGGAAGCTGATGCGGGAGATGGTCGGCGGATACTCACGCGACGAGTACACCGCCCTGGCTGCTTTCGGCTACCGGATTCTGGCCGACGCGCTGGATTCCCGACGCCAATTCGACATCGACTGCCCCGCCATCCTGATTTGCGGCGAGAAGGACCGTGCCGGCTCGGCCAAGAGGTACAACGTCCGTTGGGCCCGCGAGGAACACCTGCCTCTCCATTGGATAAAGAACGCCGGCCACAACTCCAACACCGACCAACCGGAAGAGGTCAACAGGATAATAAACCAATTCATTACCAACACTTGGCAGAAACACGAATTACACGAACCATGAAACTGACCGACACCCATACACACCTCTACTGCGAGGAATTTGACCCCGACCGCGATGATGCATTGCGCCGTGCTGCCGAGGCCGGCGTGACCACGCTGCTGCTACCCGCCATCGACCCCCAGAGCTATGACCGCCTGGAGGCGATGATGCAGCAACGTAAAGAGGTGGCAACCCGTTCGGGCGTGCGTCTTTTCGCCATGATGGGGCTGCACCCCACCTCGGTGGACGCTGCCTGGGAGAGCTCCCTAGCCGAAGCACAGCGGCGGCTCTTTGCCAACCCCGACGGCTACGTGGCCGTGGGCGAGATAGGGCTGGACTACTATTGGGACCGCACCTACGAAAAGGAACAACTGGAAGTGCTGCGGCGGCAGATGGCATGGGCCCGCGAACTCGACAAGCCCGTGGCACTGCATGTACGCAAAGCGTATGAGGAAGTACTCGGACTCCTAAAGGAAACACCCCACAACGGTTGCCGCGGGGTGATGCACTGCTTCGGAGGTAGTGTGAATCAAGCACTGCGGGCCATCGACAGCGGCATGTACATAGGCATCGGTGGAGTGGTGACCTTCAAGAACGCCGGCATGGCCGAAGTGGTACGCGCCGTACCTCTGGAACGCATCGTACTGGAGACCGACTCGCCCTATCTGGCACCCGTCCCCTATCGAGGCCATCGCAACGAGAGCGCCTACGTGGTGGAAGT
>CACXCY010000122.1 GCA_902766265.1 uncultured Bacteroidota bacterium | reverse complement strand
TCTTGACGGCGGGAAGACGGTGTGCCCCCTCTACGAATATGGCACCACCTACGACGGTTACCGCCTGTATGTCTATTGACGGTATAGGTTGATTCTCTCCGCGCAAATAAACAATCGCACATGCGTTCATACGTATGTGCGATTATGGTAGATAGCCGTCAGGTAGTGTGTGGGTAGGGCGTGGGTAGTGTCCAGGTAGGACGCGGGCCGCTTTCACCCCTTGTGTCGTTCCGATTCAATTCTTATCTTCCTCTTATCCTCCTCTTATCTAATTCTTATTCTCCTCTTATCTTCCTCTTATGTGACTCTTATTTTGGATGGTTCACGGCTTTGCACGGCATAAAGTTGCGAATTATTGCAATGGTGTTGATTATCAGTTATATCGGTCTTATCAAGCGAGGTGTCAGGCCTTTTTTTCGTGGGTTTGGAAGATTAGCAGCATGGATTTTTCGGCTGGGGACTCCACGCGGAGGGTGAACGTGTCGCCTTGGGCTTCGTTGAGGGTGCCTTCCCACCACTGGCGGAAGGTGCGGTGCTCAATGGGATAAACCAACCCTTCGGCTGAGCAGACGGTGGCGGCGTTGAGGTGGAAGATGCTCACCTGTTGCCTGCGGAAGGAGGGGAACGTCGTCGTGCGGTCGACAGGGGTGAAGGTGCCGTGGTCGGTCACCATGCGCACATGGTCGGCGTGGGGCAGGTATGTTGCCAGCAAGCTGATGTTGCCCAGCGTGTGGTCCTCTCGCAGGCCGGTGGCTCCCAAGATGACGAAGTCGCGTTCCCCGCGGCGGACGGCATGGCGGAAAGTCTTGGTGAGGTCGTTGTCCTCCTGCTCCTCGACCATTTCGAAACGTGGCGTGTATCCGTGGCGGGAGAGCGTCGCGCAGGCCTGCGTACGCTCCTGTTGCGACAGCGAGTCGCCGTCGCCCACCACATAGACTTCTCGGCAGGCAAGGCGATGGCCCTGTTCCACCCAGGCGGCCAGTTTGCCTGCCGCTCCGTCGCAGCAGTAGACGCTCGTGGCGTCGGCAAGGGAGCTCAGAGGCACGGGATGGCGGGGAAAGTCGCCGTTGGCGAGAATGACACACATGGCTTTCAATGTTCAGTTGCGGTTTTGTTCAGGCGTTTCCACCGGATGTAACCCATAATGGAGATGATGGTGTAGAAGAGGTACATGGCGGCGAGCGGGTACATGGCGGTGCGCAAGCTCAGCACCACATAGACGGGGTCGACGATAATCCACACCAGCCACTGCTGGTAATATTTCTTGGCGATGAGTATCATGCCCACGCAGCTCAGCGACGAGGTGAGGGCGTCGAGCCACACCGTCTGGCTCTCTGCCAATGCCGACAGGGCGTAGACCAGCAGCAGTGTGAGTGCCGCCGTCATCCCCGCTACGCTTATCCATCCCCAGGGCTTCATGCTGCGCACCGCGTCGGCTTTGGAGTCCTCCCGTTGCGCCTTCTTGCGGTTGCGCATCCATGCGGCGGCGCCCACGATGCACATCACCAGATAGTATACGTATAGTGTGGCGTTGGCGTAGAGGTGCCCGTTGAAGTAGACGTAGCAGTAGCAGATGTCCATCAGGAATCCGAACAGCCACATCCACATGCTGGCCTTGTATTCCAGCAGCACGTAGGCGATGCCGAGCAGCGCTCCTATCAGTTCTATGGTTGTCATGGGTTATAGCGTCAGCACCATGCGTACGGCCCAGTTGGTGCCGGGCTGCTGGAAGTATCCGCGGCTGTAGACCACGGCGCTATCCCAATCGTAGCCGTAGCTGGCCCACGCGTTGGTGCGGTATTTGTTGTTCAGTATGTTGTTGACCAGTACCTGCAGCTGCAGCTCGTGGTCGTTGGACAGCTGCCAGGTGTAGGAGGTGCTGAAGTTGAGCAGGAAGTACGGCTGCTGAGCCATGGGTTCGCGGCTGGTGTTGTCGCAGTACTGCTTGCCCACATACTTGCCGGTGAGTTGTATGGTCCATCCCTTCGTCGGGTGGAAAGCCGCCACGGCGGCGCCGATAATCGAGGGCGAGAAAGCGAGGTCGGTGGTGCCCAGCGCAAGGGTGTCGTAGGTGGCGTTCCAGTTGCTGTCGGCGCCGTTGCAGTAGACGTAGTTGTAGTCCACAATTTTGTTGGTGCTGAGGGTGAGGTTGCCGCTGAGGTCGAACCAGCGGGTGAAGCGGTAGCCGCCTTCCAGCTCGATGCCGAGACGGTAGCTCTTGGCCACGTTCTCCATCAGGGCGTAGCCACTTTCGGTAATCATGCCGGTGGGGGTGAGCTGGTCTTTGTAGATCATGGCGTAGCCGTTGGCGTGGTAGGAGAATTTGTCGGTGTTGTTGGCGTAGCCCATCTCGATGTCGAGCATGCTCTCCGGCTCTATGGTGGCACCGCTGCCCACGGCGTCCTTAATGTCGGCACGGGTAGGTTCGCGGTGGTTGATGCCAGCCACGACATAGAGGCGGCTGTTGTCGTTAAGCAGGTAGTTCCATCCCAGCTTGGGGTTGAAGAAGCGGAAAGTGTTGCTGTAGTCGATGACGGGATAGTCCTCGTCGGAACCGTTGATGTTGTAGTCCACCAGGCGGAACTGCAGGTCGGCGTAGATGTTGCTCCGCGAGCTGAAGTCGTAGTTCATCTTGGCGTAGAGGGTCAGGTCTTTTTTCACGGCGTAGTTGCTGTCGTAAGTGAAAGGATGGTCGTCCGAAACGCTATTGGAATCCTTGGTCCACACCACTTGGTCGTAGTGTGCGCCGCCGAAGTATAGTCCTGTCTCGCCGATGGTCAGCGTCATGGGGCCTTTCTGAAAGCGGGCCGAGAGGTTCTCGGTGTAGGCGTCGTTGTCCATGAACTTGTTGAGGATAAAGTCGCTCTTGGCTGCATAGAGGGCGTTGGCGGTGTCGAGGGCGCTCATGCCGTACTTGCTCCATTTCTTGTTGTATTTGTAGCGGTCTGTGTAGCCGAAACCGTGGGTGTAGTCGAGGGCAGCGTTCAGCGTCCAGTTGTCGTTGAGGAGATAGGAGTAGTAGAGTTGGTAGTGCTGCTGCTTGTAGTTGTCGGACTCTTTGTTGTAGAATCGCACGTTGCCTACTTCGTCGTAGTACATACCGTCGCTGTTATAGGTGGGGTCGTTGTCGAGGGTGGCACTGTCGGCACCGTCCCAGCACACGCCCGTCATCTGCCGTCCGAGGATGACGACGGCCTTGAGCAACGAGCGGTCGCCGTAGTAGCCGCCGCTCATGAAGACGCTCTGTTGGTCGCCTTTTCCACCGCGGATGAAGCCGTCGGTGGTCATGCCGTTGTAAGCCATGTCGAAGGCGAAGCCCTTCTGTCCGATGCCTGTTCCGGCAGTGATGCCGTACTGTCGGGTGTTCCAGCTGCCCAGTCCGATGTCGGCACGGGCATAGGGGGTGCTGTTGGCGTTGAGGGTCTGCAGATTGATGGAGCCACCGAAGGAGTTGCCGCCACCGTTGCTGGCACCCATGCCGCGCTGTATCTGCATGCTCTGCGCCATGCCGGCCAGGTTGGGGATGTTGACCCAGTAGACGCTCTGACTTTCGGGGTCGTTGAGCGTGATGCCGTTGATGTTGACATTGATGCGGGTGGCGTCGACGCCGCGGATGCGCATTGTCGTGTTGCCCACCATGCCGTTTTCGCCCGTGGCCTCAACGCTGGGTTGGAGGTTGAGCATGTAGGGCACGCTGGGCACTATCTTGCCCTCTTCGAGCTCCGTGCGGCGGAGGGTGGTGGTGGTGAGCGGCGTCTTGTTGTCGGCACGGCTGGCATTGATGATGACCTCCTCCAGCACGCGGGCGGTGCTGTCGTGGTGGGTCTCCTTGGGCTGTTGCGCCAAGGTGGTGGCGCAGGCCAGCATGAGGGCTGTCAGCGCCAGAATTCTGCGATTGAAAATCTTTTGCATTGCTTTTTAGTTTTTTTGTTTGTGCACCCTCGACGTGCAGGTGCGTGTACGTTGTTGAAAAAACCAAAAAACGGGAGGTTGACAGTGAAAACTCTTTTTCCTACGCCGGCATTACCCGGTTCAGGTTCGATGGGTTTAATCTCAGCCACACGCATGTAGCACCCCGTTTTCTTTGTTGTTCGGTCGTCGTAACCGGCTGCAAAGATACAAAATATTCCTTACATGGACTGAAAAATTTGGTTGAGCGGACGGGTAAGGCGGGCTTATTCGGCTGTCGGCTCGGCGCGAAAGTCGCCGCGGTCCACCACCGTCTCGTAGCCGATACGGTGCAGGCGCTGCTCTGTGCAGGCGCGGCATTCGGCCGACTCCTCGCCGGTGCATATCTTGTTGTCGTAGATGGCGTAGTCCTTGCGGTGCTCGCGTGGCGAGAGGTTGGGCATCACCACGTTGGCACCGTATTGTATGCCCAGTTCGCGTCCCTGCGGATGCAACGTGCCCAGCGCCGTGGTGGCCGGCAGCAGCACACGCGGCTGCAGCAGCCGTATGATGGCCAGCAGACGCAGCGTGGTGGCAACTTTGCCGTTGGGGCGGTCGGCAAAAGGCGTGTCGCTCGCCGCGATAAAGGGGCCAATGCCCACCATCTGCGGCTCGAAACGGCGGATAAACTGCAGGTCTTCGTACAGCGTGTCGACCGTCTGGTAGGGAGAGCCCACCATGAAGCCGCAGCCCACCTGGTAGCCGATTTCCTTCAGCGCGTAGAGGCAGTCGATGCGGTGTTGCCACGACATCTCGCTGGGATGCAGCCGTGCATAGTGCTCCGCCGAAGCTGTCTCGTGGCGTAGCAGATAGCGGTTGGCACCCGCGTTGAAGAGCGCCTGGTAGCTTTCGCGGCTCCGCTCGCCTAGTGAGAGGGTAATGGCGCAGTCGGGGTACAGCCGTCGCACGTCCTCCACAATGCGACACATCCTCCGGTCGTCGAACCAGCCGTCTTCGCCGCCCTGCATAACGAAGGTGCGGAACCCAAGTCGGTAGCCCGTCGCGCAGCAGTCCATTATCTGTTCGTCCGTCAGTCGGTAGCGCACCGCCGTCGTGTTGCTGCGCCGCAGGCCGCAGTAGAGACAGTCGTTCTTGCAGTGGCTCGATATCTCGATGAGGCCACGCATGAAAATCTTCTTGCCGTAGACCCCATCAGCCACTTCGCGCGCTGCCAGTCGAAGGTGGTCGACAAGCGCCGTGTCGTCAGTCGCAAGCAGCATTTCCAGCTCCTCGCGGCTGATGTCGCGCGTCGCCCGTATGTGTTCTATTGTGTTCATAGCGTCGACGGATTTTTGATGATGTCGGTCATCAGCTCGTAGAGTTGTAGCAGCCGTGGGTCACCCTTGAGCATGGCGCGGTGGCGGTCGATGGTCTTCTCGTCGTGCCTCACCGCAGGGCCTGTCTGCAGGTGCCAGAGTGAATCGTAGCGGTTGGATACTTTCGCGGTGTCGACGGAGGCGATGGCCTTTTGGGCAGTGACCTGGACGAGGGGTCGCAGAATGTCGAAGGGGATTCCCCGTTGTTCAAGCATATCCTGAGCCATTGCGTTGAGGGCGTTGCCGAAATTGTTGACTATCACCGATGCAAGATGGAGCCATAGGCGCATTGTGCTGTCTACTGCGTAGACGTGTGGCGATACGGTGCGTGCCAGTGCTTCGATGCGGTCGTATACCTCCGGCGTGGCCCCCTCGATGCAGAAAGGCAATTCTCCGTAGTCCATCGCCATTGTGCGTACAAAGCTTTGTGGGGCATAAAGCACGCCGTGTTTGCGGCTCACTGGGCGCAGTACCCCCATGGGTACCGAGCCGCTGGTGTGCACGACCAGCGATTCGCGCAGCTTCAGGTCCAGCGCCAAGTCGAAAAGCGCATCGTCGCTCACGGCCAGAATGTACACGTCGGCATCGGGGTAGAGCAGTTCCAGTTTGTTGATGGGCTCGGCAAAGACCTGTTCGGCCAGCTGCTCAGCATGGTCGAACTCGCGCGACCACACCTGTACTATCTGATGGCCTGCCTGATGGAATGCGCGTGCCAGATGGGTGGCCACATTGCCTGAACCCACGAGGGTAATCTTGAGGGGTTGTGTTGCGGTGGAAGAGGGCTGCATGGACTTGCGGTGTTGAGGGTGTTATGGTTATTGTAAGTGGTCAAAAAAAGACAGCTCATGATGGTGGGCTGCCTAAGAGTGATTCTGTGTAGCATATCCGGCGGGTGTGCCGCCAGAGGGATGTCGTAGATTGTTGGGCGAGGTCTGGCAGGCAGATTAATATTCGTCTTCCTGGAAGAAGAAGTCTTCCTTGGTAGGATAGTCGGGCCAGATGTCCTCGATACTGTCGTAAGGGTCGCCTTCATCTTCAATCTCCCGAAGGTTCTCAATGACCTCCATCGGCGCGCCGGTACGCTGTGCATAGTCAATCAATTCGTCCTTGGTCGCGGGCCAGGGTGCATCTTCCAATTTTGTTGCTAATTCAAGTGTCCAATACATATTTCAAATGAATGTTGGGATAGGAATGGGCTTCGGCTGTGGAGGTCTGTTTCCGTTGCGAAGACCTACATTCGCTTCAAAGTTGTTCTACTAACGAGTGCTATACTAAATTATTATTTTGCTGACCAAAAATTTTCCTTGTCGCCAGTGACTAATACCATAAGGCGCGACAAGACAAACAGATAATCGCTCAGTCGGTTCATGTAGCGGCGTATACTTCCATCCACTTCGCACTGCATGGCGACTATGCGGCGTTCGGCACGACGGCACACGGTGCGTGCCACATGACATTGGGCATTCGCCATGTTGCCTCCGGGAATGACAAAGGCGTTGTTCTTGGGCAGTTTCCCGGTGATGTCGTCAATTTGGTGCTCCAGCCACTCCACCGCGTCATCGGGCAGTTGCGGCAGACGGGCATAGGTGGCCTCGTCCTCGGTAGCCAGCAGTGTCTGGATGATGAAGAGATGGTTCTGAATCTTTTTAAGGTCGTCGTAGCATGCCTTGTCGACAGCCGATGCCAGTTCAGCAGTCACGCCTATCTGTGCATTCAGTTCGTCGACGGTGCCGTAGGCCTCCACTCTTGCGTCGCATTTCGACACCCGTGTGCCGCCTACGAGCGAGGTTTCGCCTTGGTCGCCTGTTTTGGTGTATATCATGTTTTGTTGGGTGCTTTGTAGTAGGGAAATGTATTAAGTCAGACCCTCCTTGGCGTTATACACGTTCGACGGCCTTCACCTCGGGGATGGCTTCCTTCAACGCCACCTCGATGCCCTGCTTGAGTGTCATCAAGGCGTGGGGACAAGAACCGCAATGCCCCTGTAGTTTGACCATGACCACGCCTTCGCTGGTCATGTCCACATACTCTACGTCGCCGCCGTCCTGCTGCAGGTAGGGGCGAATCTGTTGCAGTGCGTTTTGCACCTTCTTTACTACTTCTTCGTAATTCTCCATGGTGGGATTATTTATGATTACTTGTTGTTTACTTTGCAGAGCTCTCGGATGGTGTTCTCGGCTAAGGTCATGAAGGCCTCACTTTCGGGGTTGTCGTCGAAAATGCTGACGGGCTTGCCGCTGTCACCACTCTCGGCGATGGATTGCACCAGTGGAATCTCGCCGATGAGAGGTATGCCCATCTGTTTGGCCAGCTGTGAGCAGCCCTCTTTCCCAAAGATATAGTACTTGTTGTTGGGCAGTTCGGCAGGGGTGAAATAGGCCATGTTCTCGACAAAGCCCAGGACAGGGATGTTGATGTTTTCGTTCTGGAACATCTCCACACCGCGCACTACGTCAGCCAAAGCCACCTGTTGAGGTGTGCTCACGATGATGGCGCCCGTGACGGGGAGCGTTTGCGCAATGGTGAGTTGGATATCGCCAGTTCCCGGAGGCATGTCAACCACCATATAGTCTATTTCGTCCCACCATGTCTCGGTAAGCAGTTGCTTCAGTGCTCCCGATGCCATCGGTCCACGCCATACCACCGCCTTGTCTGGGTCAATCATGAAACCGACAGACATCAGTTTGACACCGTATTTGGACACAGGAACCATGTATGTCTTGCCGTCGTGCTGCTCGCCATAGATGTCCTGTTCCTTGATGTTGAACATGATGGGGATGGAGGGGCCATAGATGTCGGCATCGAGTAGCGCCACCTTGGCACCGGTCTTTGCCAGCGATATGGCCAGATTGACAGCCACAGTGCTCTTGCCTACGCCACCTTTGCCCGAAGCTACGGCGATGACGTTCTTGATAGTGGGAAACATCTCATGTTTGTCGACGGGCTTCACCTCTTTGGCGGTGAAATTGACGGTCACCTCGGCATTGCGGTCCACATATTCGTGGATGGCATTGACGCAGTCGTCGCTCATCTTGTGCTTCATCGGGCATCCTGGCGTAGTCAGCACCAGGTCGAAACTCACTTTCATGCCGTCGATGGCAATGTTGTCAATCATGCCCAGTTGTATCAGATTTTGTCCGAGGTCAGGGTCGTCAACATGTGACAACGCCATCTCTATCTGTGTTTTCGTTATGTTGCTCATAAATAATAGTTACGCTATTAATACACTATTCAATGGTTTATTGCCATTGGCTCTTGATGACAATGGCGTGCAAAGGTACAACTTTTTTTGAAACTTACAACCTCGCGACGGCTTTTCCTAAAATCTCGGCATGGTCGAAAGCCAGCGGAGGCAGCGCTGTCAGGTCAAACCAGTGGGCTTCAGCCGCATCGTCGCTCCCACGGGGTTCTACTGTCCGGGAGTCAACCAGACCCATGAAAGCCACCGTGACGGTGCGTCCGCGCGGGTCGCGACCTTCTTTGGAGAAGACACCCACCAGATGGAGTTCTATACCTGACAATCCAGTCTCTTCTTGGAGTTCGCGCACGGCGGTGTGCTCAATGTCGCTGTCCGTCATATCGAAGAATCCACCAGGAAACGCCCAGCAATCTTTATACGGTTCGTTACCGCGACGTATCAGCAACACACGCTTTCTATCGCTGTCAAAAAGCACAATGTCGGCGGTGACAGCAGGGCGGGGATATTCGTAAGTGAACATACACTCAGGTAATGGTTAGAAGCCGAATATTTCCTGCAGTTTACGCTCCAGGTCGGGGCCGCGCAGGTTCTTGGCAATAATGCGTCCCTGGCGGTCGACAAGCACTGTCGAGGGTACCGACATAATGCCGTAGGTGGCGCCGCCACTGGATGTCCAGCCGCGCAAATCGCTCACATGATTTGGCCACACCAGACCGTCGTCTTTGATGGCTTTGACCCATTCGGCACGTCCCTTGTCGAGCGATACGCTGTAGATGTCGAAACCGGCTTTATGGTATTTGTGGTACATCCGCACCACATTGGGGTTTTCCCTGCGGCAGGGACCGCACCACGATGCCCAGAAATCAATCATCACCACGCTCCCTCTCATATCGCTCAACTTGCGTTCTTTGCCTTCGGGGTCGTTCATGATGATGTCGGGAGCCATAGACCCCGCATCCAAGCTGGATGCAATCTTCGATTCTAGATGTAGGACGAACGGGTTGGAGCCATAGGTTGGTTTCAAGCCAGACAGAACCTTTTCGTAGAGGTCAGAGTAGGTGAGAAAGTTTTCCTCAAAATAGGTTACCAGAAAAGCTGTCATCAGGCAGTCGGTGTTGCTTTCAATCAGATGGCGTATGCGTTGGTTCTGCATCACCACCAGATTCTGGTACTGGTTGCCCAGAGCCATTTTGCGCTGTTCGGTGGTGCTTGCCAGCTGGTATTCGTTGTCGATGGCACGCATGCGCGGCAGCGAGTCGCTGATGGCATGGTTGAACTCCTGGTATGCGGTCATATTCTTTGAACCTTTCACGCCGTTCACTCTGACAAAAGGATAGTCTTTCCACAATTCCAAATCCAGCGTGATTTTCTCTTTTGGCAGCACCATCAGATGGATGTCGTTGCTACGTTCCACGTTGAAACGCATCACGAACAATGTCGGCTCGTCAATGGCTAAATCCAGAGTGTACTCCCCTTTGGCGCTGGGAGTGACGGTGTCGAAGGGCACCAATTTGTTGGACACAACCTTGAATGTGGTTATTACAGGTTGATTGAATCCTGTCAGGTGGCCATGCACCGATGCTTTCTGCGCCTGAGCAACAGGGAGTGCAAAGAATGTGGATAGGACAATAATCAGGAGTAGTCGTGCAAAGGGTTTCATATGGGGGAGGTGTATGTGATTGTATGGTTTATTTGTGTTTCTTACAATGAGCTGTTGTGCAGATGCTTTACGGCGTCTGTCACATCCGCGTCGTCGCGTAGCATAATGCGGTAGTAGGTGTCAAAGGAGAACAGCGATTCGGCGATAAGCGCTTTCAGCATATTGCGCATCTCTCTCCCATACTTGGCGATGCCACGGGGATCGCGACGGATGCCTTTCTTGTCCGCCTGTGCCAGCATGTCGTAGTACATCTTGTCGGTGACTTGAAAACGCTTGATAAAGTCGCCCTCGCTGGCATATTGCTTTCTCAATTCGGGATAGTGTTGCGTGACATAGGCGAAAGCATATTTCTCGATCACGCCGTTATTAATCAAATTGTTGTAGTATACCAGCAAGCTGTCCTTATGCAGTTTCTGTACGTAGTCGGGATATATGCCGCCACCGCCATATACCAGGCGGCCACCGGTGGTGCGGTATTCGGTGCTGTCGGTTATCTGCACCAGCATCGAATCTGTCTGCGACTCTTGCACCAGCTGACGCAGAAAATCGGAGTAATATTCGTCGGTGCCTTTATTGTAGGGACGTTGTATGCAACGGCCGGAAGGCGTATAGTAGCGTGCTATGGTGAGCCAGATAGCGGAGCCGTCTTCCAGCTCGAATTGACGTTGCACCAAACCTTTGCCGAACGAGCGTCGACCGATGATGATGCCACGGTCGTTATCCTGCACGGCACCCGACACCACTTCGCTGGCTGAGGCCGAGAACTCATCTATCATAATGGCCAGCCGCCCTTCGCAGAAGATGCCGCCGCGTTTCGATGTCACGTTCTCCCGTCGTTGGTTGTCGCCTTGGGTGTAGACAATCAGTTCTCTGCCGGGGAGAAACTCGTCGGCAATCGCTATGGCTGCCGACAGCAGGCCCCCGCCGTTGCCCCTCAAGTCCAGCACCAACCCGGTCATCCCTTGGCGTTTCAACGCTTTCACCGCCGTGCGGAACTCGCTGTGCGATGTCTCTCCAAACCGAGTCAGACGGATATATCCTGTCGTTTTGTCCAGCATACCGCTGTAAGCGATGGTCGGCGTGCTGATGAGGTCGCGTGTCACCTTGATATGTCGCAAACCTTTCTCGCCATACCGCTGTAGGGCGATGTCGGCGCAGGAGTTGTGCGGCCCGCGGATATGGCCCACAATCTCATCGTTGCTCATACCGACACCTGCAATCTTCAGGGTGTCCACCATTATCAGACGGTCGCCGGGGTGCAACCCAGCTTTTTCGGCGGGACCGCCCGCTATCAGCTGCCCCACGCAGGCGGTGTCGCCCTCATAATGCAGCACGATGCCGATGCCCTCGAAACCGCCCTGCATGGTCTCCATCTCGCGTTTCAGTTCATCGGACGAGAGATAGTGGCTGTGAGGGTCTAACGTAGACAGCATGGCGGCAAGCATCTGCTCCGTCAGCGTGTCGCGGTCCATATCGTCGACATAGTAGCGTTCAATCATGTTCATGGCATCGTCCAGCTTCGACAAGCTCTGGACGTGGTGCTCCTTGTTCGATGCCGGCATCACCAGCACCCCCAGCAGCATACCCGTCAGAGCCGCCATCACGACAGTCAGAATACCATACGCTTTATGTTCGGTTTCGCTCATTGCCTTGTCTTTTACTGGTGTTAGGGTGGCATTTCTTTTAATGGCACCACAGCATAAGTAGCAATAAAAACGCAGAAATTGTTTTTTTTGTATTTGATAATTTAAAAAATAGTTGAGTGATGAACAAGTCCCGCAGAAAAAGCAGAAATGGCAAAAATAGCCAGAAAGAAGATTTCTGCGCTTTCCGCCATTTCAGACATGTCAGCGACGAAAATTACATG
>CACXCY010000121.1 GCA_902766265.1 uncultured Bacteroidota bacterium | reverse complement strand
TTGTAGATGTTTTTCATAGTAAGATGGATTTTGAGGGATAACGAAAAGATGATGTGTTTAGTATGTGGAGCGGTTAATTATTATCTTTGTTTGGTGCGGCGGTGCTGTCGGTAGCATGGGTGTCGTTTGATGCATTGTTGAATAGCTGGAAGATAGGAGGTATTTCCACGACGTAGTGTACGCGCCATTCGTCGTTGCGTTTGAGCAGATTGATGGTCTCGTGGGTGGTGTCTTTGGGTGTCGTCTTGGTATAGGCGACGGAGGCAGTTGTGTCGGTAGTGATGTCGACGGAGGTGATGTCGATGGTGGCGGGGGTATTTTCGGGGATGACGTTAGGGGCGAGGTTGGGCATGATGGCTTTTTCTACGAAGAGCAGGGTGATGTCGCGGGTCTCTTCCGTGACGTAAGGTTCGGCCTCTTCAATGCGGTAGTTGGCCATAGCGTCGAGGTAGCCCTGTGCGGCCTGTTTGATTTGCTGCTCGTCGCTGTTGCAAGCAGATAGCAAGATTGCCGTCATCAATGCGGTAAATGCTAATTGGAGGTGTCTTGTCATAGATATGTAGCGAAAAGAGAATAAAAGAGTGCCTAATTGCTTAGGCACTCTTTTTATGTAGGGTTTAGTATTATCCCTGATTAGATAAGAGGCATATCAGCACTAACCTTTTTAGACTGTGTGTTAGTCTTTTTTTCGGTCGTTGTGCTGCTAGTTGTCTTGGTCTGAGGAATAAGAGGAGTGTTGGCATCTACCGTAGTGTTGCTCTTTTTGATAGTGGTTGTAGCGGTAGCGGTGGCAGCACCGTCGTTCTTCTTTACCTCTTCCTTGGTAGCGGTTGTCTTGGGAGCAGGAGCGGGTTCGGCAACTGCTTCTACAACGGTGTCCACAGGAGCGGGAGTTGCTACAACGGGAGCTTCCTCAACGATAGTGTCCTCAACGGGCTCTTCAGGAGCGTTATTGCAAGCCATGATGCATGCGCAGGAAACTGCGATGGCGGCTAATAAACTAACTTTTTTCATCGTATGATATGTTACGTTGTTTATGATTACATGCGAACTTTACCTTTAGCAATACCTTTGCCTTCCATATTTCTCAGCGTAACGCTGGTGACGGTGGCGGTCATGGTAGCTTCAGGAGCATCGGCCATAAATTGAGCCAGAGCTTCTGCACCCTGTTGTACGGTACCTGCTTGAACAGCAGCAGAGTAGTCCATGTAACCTTGATATTGGTTATACATAACGCCACTAGCAGTAGCGGTGATAGTCAAGTTGGTGCTGTTGAAAGCGGTAACATTGGCACTCATGTTGCCTCTGAGGAGCCAGTCAGGCATTTCTTCAAATGCAGCATAGGTCTGAGGATCCTGCTGATAAATACGATAGAAATCAGCGGTATAGTACAGAAGGTTAGCGCTGGCAGTGTCATACTGTCCAACAACAGCGGGGAGTTCTATACGGGTGAAAGGGAAATACATGCTGTAGCTATCAGCACCTGTCCACTTGGCACTTCTTTTGGAAGCAACGATAGTGGCCTTGCCATTGCCTGTGAAAGCTACGAGACTGTCCTGAGGAGTAGTGTAGCTAGCAACAGAACCCATAGCAATGGTTACGCCAGCGTTGGTGTTACCACCGTTGTTGCCGCCATTGTTGTTGCCACCATTGTTGTTACCACCGTTGTTCTCGGTGCCGGGGGTTTCGGTTTCTTCATCTTTGCCGCAAGAAGCAAAAACGAGACTGCTTGCTA
Source organism: uncultured Bacteroidota bacterium (assembly GCA_902766265.1). Lineage (GTDB taxonomy): Bacteria > Bacteroidota > Bacteroidia > Bacteroidales > P3 > Colimorpha. The sequence goes on along the minus strand of CACXCY010000121.1, from coordinate 13,854 downwards.
ATAAAGCAATGCCTAAGAATTTGAATACGTTTTTCATTGTAGAATGTGTTTTAAATGTGTTAATAATATTGATTGTTTAGATTTTTCCGTGTCTGAAAACAAATGCAAAGATACAATTATTTTATTACAATACAATATTCGTTTTGTTTTTTTTTCGGTTTTAGGGATATTTAACGCCTGGTCCTGGAGGTGAAATTCGTGGTAATTCGCGTTTTAAAACCTGTAGGGATTCGCGTCGCTCAATGTAATATTGTTTGACCATGATTTATAGCCCCGATTGTTTCACGTCGTAAACTAAGAGAAACTAAGACTAAACTAAGACCAAACTAAGAGAAACTAAGACCAAACTAAGAGAAACTAAGACCAAACTAAGAGAAACTAAGACCAAACTAAGAGTTAACTAAGAGTCAACTAAGAGTTAACTAAGAGTCAAGGTATAGTGGGACACGCTGGGGACAGGTGTCTGTATGGGGGGAGGGGATGGTGGTGCGGTTTAGCGGCTCTTGATGTCGAGGGCGTTGCGGATGCCGTTGCCGAGGAGCATGAATGCGAGGACGATGAGCATGATGGCTGCTCCGGGGATGAAGGCCAGGTAGGCACTGTCGAGCAGTATGTAGCCATAGTTCTCCTTGACCATGCTGCCCCATGAGGGCATGGGGGGCTGCACGCCGATGCCGAGGAAACTCAGGCCGGCTTCCAGGAGGATGGCGCTGGCGAAGTTGGCTGCGGTGATGACGATGACGGCTCCGAAGATGTTGGGCAGGATGTGGCGGAAGATGATACGTGGGGTGCCATAGCCGAGGGCTCGTGCGGCTTCGACGTATTCTTTCTCCTTGATGGAGAACACCTGTCCTCGCACCACTCGCGCGATGTCCACCCACATGGTGAGTCCCACGGCCACAAAGACTTGCCAGAACCCTTTGCCGAGGGCGAAGGTGATGGCGATGACGAGCAGCACGGTGGGGATGGACCACACGACGTTGATGAACCACATGATGACGTTGTCGACCCAGCCGCCGTAGTAGGCCGCCAGGGCTCCGAGGGTGATGCCGATGAGCAGCGCGATGGCTATGGCTATGAAGCCCACGGAGATGCTGACGCGGCTGCCTATCATGATTTGGCTCAGCACGTCGCGGCCGTAGCCGTCGGTGCCGAAGAGGAACGTGCGTGTCTGCACCTTGACGACGTCGCTCTTGGCGTAGTGCAGCGTTTCTCCGTCGTTGGGCACAGAGCCGGTGTAGGTCTCCGCCACGACAGTGTCGCCCATGGTGCGGTGGCTGTAGATGGGTATGGCCGTGTAGGGTAGCGGTGCGCCGGAGAGCATGGTCTTCAGCGGGTTGGCGGTACCCTTGGCAGCGGTGTCGGCACTGCCCTCTTTCTTCACGCAGAGGAAGGTGGCCTTGGAGAGGGGCTTCATCGTGGCCAGTTCCAGATACTGCTGGTTGCAGTAGGGGGTGTGGTCGGGGGTGATGAGGTAGCCCAGCAGCGCCATGAGCACGAAGAGTCCGATGACGACCAAGCTGGCCATAGCCATCCAGTCTTTCTTGAACCTGTGCCATATCATGGCAGTCAGCGAGGTACCTTCGGTGGAGGCCTGCTGCGTGAAGCGGCGATGGAAGAGGGAGGTAAGGGTCATGTTTTGTCAGAGGGTTGGGACTACATGAATCCGAGTTCCAGTTTGATATTGTCGGGGATGCGTTCGAAGTCCCATGGCGGGTCGAAAGTGATTTCAATGTCGACGTCGGTGACGCCCTCAATGTGGCTCACAAAGTCGCGTGCCTGCCACACCATGTTTTCGGCCTCGGGGCAGTCGGGAGCAGTGAGCGTCATGGTGATGTGCACCTTGAAGTCGTCGGAGATGTCGATGCCGTATATCAGCCCCAGGTCATAGATGTTGACAGGGATTTCGGGGTCGTAGACGTTGCGGAGGCAGTTGATGACGGCGTCGTGGAGCGTTTCTTTGGTGGGAGTCATGGCTGTGAGGGTTATTTGTCGGTCATGGAAAAGGCGAGGGCATACATCTTCATCTGTTTCACCATGGAGGTGAGGCCGTTGGAACGGGTGGGGGAGAGGTGCTCCTTGAGCCCGATGGCATCGATGAAATGCAGGTCGGCGGCGAGGATGTCCTGAGGTGTCTGGTTGTCGAGGACGCGGATGAGGAGCGTGATGATGCCTTTGGTGATGACGGCATCGCTGTCGGCACGGAACCGCAGGCGCCCCTCTTCGTGGGTGCAGCTGAGCCATACGCGCGACTGGCAGCCCTTGATGAGGTTGCTCTCGGTCTTGTCCTTCTCTTCAATCATGGGGCATTCCTTGCCCAGTTCGATGAGGTAACTGTATTTGTCGAGCCATTCTTCGTAGAGCGAGAATTCGTCGATGATGGATTGTTCTATTTCGGGGATAGTCATGGAGGGTTGTATTTCTGTTGATTATTTGGGTGCAGTGCGGATGAGGTAGGCGGCAGCGAGGCCGAAGATGAGCTGTGGCAGCAGCACGGAGAGGAAGGGGTTGAGGTTGCCGTTGATGGCGAAAACGGTGGTAATCTTCATGAAGACAATGAAGGCGAAGGCGATGCTGATGCCTATGGCGAGGTGCACGCCGATGCCGCCACGTGTCTTGCGTGAGGAGACGGCCACGCCGATAAAGGTCATCACGATGATGGCCAAGGGGTTGAGCAGACGTTGGAAGAGTTCAATCTTGGCTGTGATGACGGCGCCGGAGCCGCGGATGGTCTCCTGCCGTATGTGCCGTATGAGTTTGATGCTGTTGAGGGTGGTGATGTTGATGGAAGAGCGGTCGAAATCCTCCGGCATCACGCCGAGGTCCACCTTGCCTGTGGGGATGCGTTCCACGTGCTCCTGCAAGCCGTTGATGGTGCGGTGGTGGTAGTTGCTGACCGTCCAGGAGCCCGATGCGGTGTCGAACTGGATAAAGTCGGCCGTGGCGCGGTCCGTCAGCCGTCCGTCGTCGCCGTAGGTGTCTTTTCCGAAGCGGAAAGCGTTGCGTCCGCGGGCGTCGTAGCTGTTGGCGTACACCTGGGTATTCTCGTCGGTCTGGAAATGGACGTCGCTGTAGTAGTTGTGGCGCATGGTGCGGATGTACTGGCTCTCGAACTCGTCGAGGAACTGGTTGCTCCACGGGATGATGAAGTTGCCCAGCACAAGGACGATGGCGGCCACGATGACGGAGCCGTAGAGGTAGGGCACCAGCAGGCGGCGGTAGCTGATGCCGCTGCCGAGGATGGCGATAATCTCGGTGTTGCCCGCCATCTTGGAGGTGAAGAAAAGCACCGAGATGAAGATGAACAGCGGGCTGTAGAGGTTGACGAAGCCGGGGATGAAGTTGAGGTAGTATTTGAAGGCAATCTGGCTCAACGGGGCGTGGTTGCTGAGGAAGTCGTCCAGTTTCTCCGACACATCGAAGGTGATGACGATGACGATAATCAGCGTCATGGCCAGCAGGAAGGTCTTGATGTACTTCTTGAGGATGTAGTTGTCGAGGATGTGGGCTTCCATGGTGCTGTGCTTGCGGCGGACGTTGGGGCTGCAAAAAGCCCTCACGCGGGGTGCGGAGGGCTGTGCTTTCATACTACGGGGGCGTCACTTGGCGATGCCCATCAGCCGCTGGAAAGCGGTGAGGCATTCGAGGACGTTGGTCTTGATGTGGATGAACTCGTCTACGCCGTAGCCCTTGTAGGTCTCCACTTGCTCTTTGGGGTAGCCGGCGAGGACGATGCTCTTGACTTTGCCTTTGAGCATGCGGCACACTGTCTCGCATATCTCGGCGTATTCGTCGTCGCTGGAGCACATCACCACGATGTCGGCCTTGGCGTCGAGGGCGGCCTTGCAGCCCTCTTCGGCGGTGGCGAAGCCGGCATTGTCGATAATCTCATAGCCCGCCACGCCGAAGAAATTGGTGGCGAAGCCGGAGCGTGCCTTGCGCATGTTGAGGTTGCCGTAGGTGAGGAGGAACACCTTGGGGCGGATGCCCGACTGCTCGGTGGCGAGGCGGAGGGCTTCGAAGCTCTCCGCGCCGCGGTACTCGCGCAGGGTCTTGATGTCGCCCTGTGCGCCGCAGTGGCAGCAGCATTCGTGTTTCTCTATCTTGCCATCCATGGTCTCCAGGAGGTTGGGGTATTGGTTGGTGCCGAGGATGGTGGTGCGGCGGGTGGCGATGTCGAGGTCGCGCTGCTGTGCTATGCGGGCGATTTCGTCCTGCACGTAGCCCTGGCGTATGGCGCTGGCGAAGCCGCCACGTTCCTCAACGGCGAGGAACTGCTCCCATGCGTATTGGGCTATGCTGTTGGTCAGGTTCTCGATATAGTAGCTTCCCGCTGCGGGGTCGGCAATCTTGTCCATGTAGGATTCCTCCTTGAGGAGTATCTGCTGGTTGCGGGCGATGCGGTAGCTGAAGTCGTCGGCTTGCTTGAAGGCCACGTCGAAGGCCTGCACCGAGATGGCGTCGGCACCGGCGATGGCGGCCGACATGGTTTCGGTCGTCGTGCGCAGCATGTTGACGTAGGGGTCGTAGATGGACTTGTTCCATGTGGCCGAGGTGGCGGTGATGAACACCTTGTAGGCGCACTCGCAGGAGGGCTTGTACTGCTCCACCACCTTGCTCCACAGCAGGCGTGCGGCGCGAATCTTGGCTATCTCCATGAAGTAGTTGCCGCCCGTGGCGAAGGAGAACACCAGATTCTTGGCCACGTCGGTGGCGTCGAGGCCCATGTCGGTCAGCTTGGCCATCAGCTCGTTGGCGGCGGCCAGGGTGAATCCAAGTTCCTCCACGATGTTGGAACCGGCGTTGTGGAAAATGCTGCCGTGCACGGTGAGCACGCGGAACAGCGGAAGCTCCGTTTTGGCGAGAGCCATCAGCTCCTTGGCCTCCCGATAGGAGCGCTCCTCGTCGAGCGTGCCGTGCTTCAGGGCGCGACGGAACATGTCGAAGCCGCAGGAACCGGCCACCTTCTGCGTGTCGAACCCCAGCCCTTTGGCTGCCTCGACGAACAGTTTGAGGGTGCTCACGAAGTCGGGCGAGCAGGTGAAGTTGATTTTCACGTTGTACAGGTCGATGCCCTTGAGGAGCGTCGTCATCTGTGCGGCGTTCTCAATCATCCTAGCGCAGAAACCCAGCGACGTGGCGCCGCGCTTCACGGCGTCGACGGCAAAGGCGTTGGCCTTCGCAGGGTCGTGCTCCTTGATGTCCTGACGGATGTCCCACACATTGTTGTCCGTGTGCTTGCCACGGGTGTAGGGATATTGGCCGGGGTTGGAGTCGAGATATTCCAGATGCTCCAGGTCTTCGGCGCGGTAGTAGGGCTTCACCTTGAAACCTTCGATGGTTTTCCAGACCAGTTTCTTCTCATAATCGGCACCTTTGAGGTCCTTGTTGATGACTTCCTCCCATTTTTCGGTGGGCACGGGAGGAAACTCGGCAAACAATTTGTTGTCTTCCATTATATTATATAGATTTTGTTCACTATTGTAAAAAGCAAAGATACATCTTTTTTTCTTATGGTGGGAAAACTTTTTGTGAAAATGCCAAAACTCAGAGGAAACCCAGAGGCAACTCAGAGGTGACTCAGAGGCAACTCAGAGGTGGGGCCTTGGCGACCCATAGGTAAACCCAAGGCAAACCCAAGGAAACCCAAAGGAAACCCAAAGGTAAACCAAGGGAAACCCAAAGGAACCCCCAAAAAACCCCAAAAAAACCCCCAAAGAACCACCAATGTAACCCATAGGCGCCCCATATTTACCTAATAGTTATTCAAGAGTCACCCAAGACCTCGCCGCCACCCGGGCCAGTCCAAGACAGGAGGAAAAAGGAGCGGCGCGCAGTGGAAAAATAGGTTTGTATAAAGTTATGAGAGAGAGTGGTTTTGTGTTTAATTAACGTTTTTTTTAACAGGGACGTGTCCACAATTCAGAAAAAAGTAGTAATTTAGCAAACTGAAAGGGTAGGGTGTCTACTCTGTGAATAATGTAACAAACAATTAAAAATAAATAACATGGAAGCAAAGAAAAGTCCCCAAGCAGACCTTGAAAAAAAGAAAGGTCTCTATCTTGAAATAGGTCTGGTGGCCATTCTTGCCATCGCGCTATTAGCTTTCAACATCAAGTCGTACGACCAAGAGGAGATTGTCGTGCAGACACGCACCGCTCTCGACGAGGTCGACGAGACCCTCATCCAGACCGCCGAGGAGGAGCAACCGCCTGAACCCCCAGAGCCCGAAGCCCCCGAAGTTGTCACAGAGGTTAACATCATCGAGAACGATGCTGAATCGGAGCACGAGCTCGGTATCTTGGATATGGGCGACGACGCCAACAAGGCCGCCGAGGCCTTCACCCCTGTGGAGATTGAAGAAGAGCAGGAGGTGGTCGAAGAGGAAATCTTCGTGTTCGTCGAAGAGCAGCCCGGATTCCCTGGCGGCGATGCTGAACTGTACAAGTACCTTGGCGAAAACATCAAATACCCCGACTTGGCCCGCAACGGCAACATCGAAGGTCAGGTGTTTGTGCGTTTCGTCGTCGAGAAAGACGGTTCCATCAGCAATGTCCGCGTGATGCGTGACATCGGCGGTGGCTGCGGTAACGAAGCTGTGCGCGTGGTCAAGGCCATGCCCAAGTGGAAACCCGGCAAGCAGAGAGGCAAAGCCGTCCGTACGGAGTTCAATCTCCCCGTGCGCTTCACCCTGAAATAACATTTTTGCCGCACATAGCATGAAAGCCGCCTCCAACGAGGTGGCTTTTGTGTTGATTGACGGCTGTACCCGACACAACACCCATGATATCGGTCAACAACCTCTCGGTGCAGTTCACCGGACAGAATCTTTTTTGCAACGTCACCTTTAACGTGGGCGACCGCGACCGCATAGGCCTGGTGGGCAAGAACGGCGCCGGAAAGTCCACACTGCTGAAGATACTCTGCGGCTGGCAGGAGCCGGAGACAGGCACCATCGTGGTGGCCTCGGACCAGACGGTGGGCTACCTGCCGCAGGAAATGGTGCCCGACAGTAGGCAGACCGTGATTGCCGAGACGCTGACGGCTTTCGAGGCCATCGATGCGTTGGAACAACTGCAGGAACGGCTGACGCAGGAGATTGCCGAGCGCACTGACTATGAGTCGGACAACTATACGAAACTCCTCAACCGTCACCACGACGTGACGGAGCAAATTGCCATGCTCGGCGGCGGCAGCCGTCAGGAACAGGCCGAGAAGATACTGCTCGGATTGGGCTTCCGTCATGCCGACTTCGCACGTCCCGTAGCCGAATTCAGCGGCGGATGGCAGATGCGCGTGGAGTTGGCCAAGTTGCTGCTGAAACGTCCCAACTTCCTCTTGCTTGACGAGCCCACCAACCACCTCGACATCGAGAGCATACAATGGCTGGAGAACTTCCTGCAGACCTATCCTGGGGCGGTGGTATTGGTGTCGCACGACCGCACATTCCTCGACAATATCACCACCCGTACCATAGAAATCACCGCAGGCCGCATATACGACTACAAGACCTCCTATTCGGAGTACGTGGTGCAGCGTGAGGAACGTCGCGCCAGTCAGATGGCGTCGCTCACCAACCAGCAACGGCAGGTGGCGCAGATAGAGGCATTCATAGAGCGCTTCCGTTACAAGGCCACCAAGTCGAAGCAGGTGCAGAGCCGCATCAAGATGCTGGAGAAGATGGATACCGTCACGGTGGACGAAGTATCGACGGAGAGCATCCACTTCCAGTTTCCTCCCGCACCACACAGCGGTAAGATAGTGGTGGAGGCCTCCCGTCTGGGCAAGGCATTTGGCGACCATCAGGTGTTCGACAATGTGGACTTCACCATACTGAAAGGCAGCAAGGTCGCTTTCGTGGGTCGCAATGGTGAGGGCAAGACAACATTGGCCAAAATCATCGTGGGCGACATCACCGACCATACAGGCGTGTGCCGATTGGGGCATCAGGTGCAGTTGGGTTACTACGCACAGAACCAGGCAGCGATGCTGGACGGCGACAAGACGGTGTTCCAGACGATAGACGACATCGCCGTGGGCGACATACGCCCCAAGATACGCAACATCCTGGGCAGTTTTCTTTTCGACGCCGACGACATCGAGAAGAAGGTCAAAGTGCTCTCGGGTGGCGAAAAGGCACGGCTGGCATTGGCAAAACTGCTGCTCACGCCATGCAATCTGCTGGTACTCGACGAGCCGACCAATCACTTGGACATGGACTCCAAGGACATCCTCAAGAACGCCCTGCTGCAGTACGACGGCACCCTTATCGTGGTGTCGCACGACCGTGATTTCCTGCAGGGGCTCACCGATACGCTCTACGAATTCCGCGACGGTGCCGTGCATGAATTCAAGGGCGACATCTTTGAGTTCTTGGATCATCGCAAGATAGAGAATCTTCAGGCGCTGGAAACGATAAAGAAGACCTCGGCATCGCAAGAGTCGGCTGTGTCGCAAAACAAACTGAACTACCAGCAATCGAAGGAAAGGGAGCGCGAGTTGCGCAAGTTGCGCGGTGCGGTAGAGAAAGTGGAGAAAGAGGTAGAGGCGTTGGAATCGCAGATTGATGCCAAGGATGCGTTGTTGGCATCGGGAAGTGCTGAGTCAACGAATCCTGATTTCTACAAGGAATACCAGCAGTTGAAGGACGCGCTGGAAAAGAAAATGGCCGAATGGGAGGATGCCACCATCGCGTTGGATGCTTTCGTCGGTTGATGTGAATAATAATTCATTATACCATCATGGCGCAGCATAACGAAATGGGCAAGATTGGCGAGGAGGCCGCCCGCCGCTATCTGGTGGAGCAGGGATATGAAATCCTTGAGACCAATTGGCGGCAGGGACGCTTGGAGGCGGATATCATCGCCTACAAGGACCACACCATTGTTTTTGTGGAGGTGAAAACACGCCGCAACGACACATTCGGGGCACCCGAAATGTTTGTCAACCGCAAGAAACAACTTTCCTGCATCCGCTTGGCCAATGCTTATGTGCTTCAAAACCGCCGCACCGAGGAGGTTCGTTTCGACATTGTCACCGTGCTGCTCAATCAGACAGGGTGCCAAGTCAGTCACATCCCTAATGCATTTACCACTGTAGGGTAGTGTCACACCTGTGCGTGGCCGGCCACAAAACCGGTAGAGAAGGCAATCTGGAGGTTGTAGCCGCCTGTGTCGGCGTCAAGGTCAAGAACTTCGCCTGCCAAATAGAGTCCTTTGACCAGTCGGGATTCCATAGTCTTTGGGTTGACCTCTTTGAGACATACGCCCCCTTGGGTGACCACGGCTTCGTCGAAACCGCGGGTACCGGTCAGGGTGAAGGAGCATGTCTGTCCTTTAAGGAAGTGGAGAATCTTGCGCCGTTCCTCGCCGTTGACTTGGTTGAGACGTTTGTATTTTGCTATGCGTGTGCGTTCCAGTGCCAGCGGTACCATCTCTGCAGGCAGCCACATGCGCATGGCGTCGTGCAGTAAGCGGGTGCCGTTGCTGTTGAGGTCGTCGATGAGACGTTTGTCCAGCCGCGCGGTATCCAAGGCGGGCTTGAGGTCGATATGGGCAATGAGTTGTTCGCCATTGTGCAACATACGGCTGACGATACGGCTGGCAGAGAGTACGATAGGGCCTGCTATGCCGTTGTCGATGAATGTCATTTCGCCAAAAAAGTCGCACACTTTCTTCCCATCGGGGCGAGTGATGCTGAGACCGACGTTTTTGAGCAGGAAACCTACAAGGTCGGGTGCTATAGGTTCGGCACAAACCAAAGGAACCAGCGATGGGACGGTAGGAACAATGGTGTGTCCTGCCTGCTGTGCCAGACGGTAACCGTCACCAGTGGAACCTGTTAGGGGGTAGGACTCACCTCCTGTGGCAAGGATGACCTTCTTGGCAAGTTGGCAGGTGCCATCGGCGAGACGGATGCCACGTATGGCGCCATCAGCGGTCATAAGCTCTTTGACGGGATGGCTTTTGGCAATGGTGATGAGTGGATGCCTTTCAATGGTATTGATAAGGGCGAGAAAAATATCAAGCGCCTTGCCGCTTTTGGGGTATACCCGGTTGCCTCGCTCCACGATGAGTGGCACGTCGTGGTTTTCGAAGAAATCCATCAACTCGTGGTTGAAGAATCGTGCAAAACAGTTGCGGAGAAAGCGGCTGTCGGAGCCCGTATGCTCCAGAAAATCTTTCAGCGGAGCGGTATTGGTGAGGTTGCAGCGACCCTTGCCTGTGATGCGGAGTTTGCGACCGGGTTGGTCCATCTTCTCCAGCAGCAGGACGCGTTCTCCGTCGCCGGCGGCGCAAAGGGCTGCCATCATACCGGCGGCACCGGCCCCGACGATGATGACGTCGTTAGCGTGCAATGCTTCCAATGTCTTCGGGATGGATGCTGAGTACGGGAATCTGCGACTTGTTGACTATCTGCTGGGCATTGGTGCCGAGGAAGAGGCGTGCCAGCAGGCGGTCCTGTTCGGTGTTGATGACCACGAGGTCGGCATTGATGCTGGTAGCATATTCGAGCAGGGTGTCGGAGTAGTTCTCGTAGCGGCGTCCCACGGTGGTGTAGGGGATACCGATATTGGCAAAGTAGGTCTCCACCTGTTTGAGATAGAGCTTGAGGGTGTAGGCGTCCTGGGCCGACTCAATCAGTCCGAGAATGTGTACGGTGGAACCGAAGATGCGTGCTATCTCAGCGGCGGGAGCCACTTTCTGGCGCGAGTTGATGTTGACGCGGATAGGCACCACGATGTTCTCAAGGGCTTTGTGGAAGTTAAAACCTTCGCGGATGGTGAGGGTGGGGCACGGGGCATCCTGCACGATGCGGACGGCGGTGCTGCCTATCATGTATTTTTCAAAACCAGAGGCACCGTTGGTACCGATGACAATCATGGGAGCATTGTATTTCTTGGCCTCTTCGCTGATGACAGTGGCTACATGTCCTCTCTTGATTTCCCAAGTTATCTTGCCGGCAGTCATGCGTGTATTGTGCTGGTCGCATAGTTGCTGCATCTTGTCCTCGGCCAGACGCTCGGCCTCGTCCATCTGTTCGTTCGACACCAGTTTCTTCTCTTTGCGTACCCACACCAGTTTGATGTCAGTGCCCATTTTATTGGCGATGTCAACAGCAACTTCAAGGGCAACGTATGAACCCTTCGAAAAGTCGGTACCTACAATAATTGATTTCATGTTTCGGTAGTATTGTCTTTGTAATGAGTTGGATAATTCGGTGTCGCCAATGTGCGGTACACCGCAATTCCTCGTTTTGTTATTTCTAAAACGTCTCCTCTCTTATTTTAGTATTTGCTAAATTAAAAATATTGCTGACTTAGACGGATGGTCCGTATAAAGGATCTGCTGGTGGAGTTGGAATTGTCTCAAAAAAAAGCATCTTGAACAGGGGGGCAGGTAGCATAATAGTGGTCGGATTTCTATAGGTTTAATATGTTAAATTTTAACAATTGGCGATTTTTGATTAATGTATTAGTTATCAGCACAATAAGTATCCTGTCAGTAACTTGCTAGTAACTTGACAGTAACATGCCAGTAACATGGCAGTAACTTTTTTGATGCGTTTTTTGGCTCGAAATGTTAATTTTTGTAGACACTATGGTAAAAGTTTTAACATTTTTGCGTGAGCAGAAATGAGTGGCTGAGAAGAAGAGAAAATGCAGCTGGTGGATGCTCCATTATTTGTGATTGGATGTCAATACTGTGTCAGATATTCAAAAAAAATGTTAATACCTCCGCCATTTATTTTTATATATTAAAAAACTTTTGTAAGTTTGCATAATTTTATACTGCGTGCCATGTTTTGTATCGTATTAGAAAATATATATAATACAGGTAGTTAGTGTTAGGGTTGATATAGAATTTGAACATTATTCTCCGTAAGGGAGGCCAATATAACAAAACAAAAGCAAAAATATGAGGAAGTTGTACGCTCGTTTGAAGCTCTTGTCGTAAGGGTCGAAAGTAGAGTCACGATTTCTGTCGAATAAGGAAAAACTCCATATCATGAAAAAAACTTGTATTTTCTTGGCTGTGTGCCTGGCCCTTCTGTCCAATGTCATTGCCAATCCTGTTGACAAGCAGACTGCCCAGCGCGCTGCGCAGACGTTCTGGCAAAAGACCTGCAACAACGGCATCGTCACCCCGGCTGCCAGCTGGACGCTGCAGACCACGCCCTACAGCACGTTTTATGTGTTTGAGTACAAAAACGGACAAGGTTTTGTCGTCATCGCTGCCGATGACCATGTGGTGCCCATTATTGGCTATTCCGACGCCAATGGCTGGGGCAGTGGAGAACTTCCTGCCAACTTGGACGAGTGGCTTAGGGGCCGCGACGAACAGGTGCGCTATGTGACAGAGAACCATATTGAGAGCACCCCTGAGATAGACCGTTTCTGGGCATCCTTGCTCGATGGCAGTTATGAGCCGCCACAGGGTGCACAGGTGAACCCTCTGATCTCAACTACATGGGGACAGTCACCCTATTACAACAACTACTGTCCTGAGGATAATGGTAATAATACAGGTCATGCTCTCACTGGTTGCGTGGCTACGGCGACAGGCCAAGTTATGAAATACTGGAATTATCCCAAACACGGCATCGGCTCCCATAGTTATACCCACCCCACATACGGGACGTTGGCTGCCGACTTTGGCAGCGCCTCCTACTCTTGGTCGGACATGCCTAATGCACTTTCCAATTTGAGTACTAATGTAGAAAAGAATGCCGTTGCTACGTTGTTGTACCATATTGGCGTTTCTGTGGAGATGGATTACGGTCCAACCGGTAGCGGCTCCCTGACATATAGCGGTTCCATTGCTAATGCCAGTGCATTTAACTCACTGGTGCGTTATTTTGGCTATAAGTCCACTATAAGATCTATCGGCAAGGTGGAGGATTCTCTCTCTGACGCAGAATGGATTGCGGCTTTAAAACCTGAGCTCGATGCCCATCGTCCCATGCTTTATAGCGCATCGGATGCCAATGCCGGTGGTCACGCTTTTATATGCGATGGCTACAATGCATCCAGCCAATTTCATTTTAACTGGGGTTGGCGTGGCAGTTGCGATGGCTATTATGCGGTGTCAGCGATGAATCCCCAATCTGGAAATACCACATACCAGTTCACCCAGCGCCAAAGAGCGGTGCTTGGCATTGAGCCCGATTCAACGGTGCTTCATGTGAGTGAAGTTAGCGTAAATGCTGCCAGTGCAGGCGAGTCAACGGCGCTTTATGTTATGGCCGGTAGCAGTAGCAGTCGCTGGAGTGCTGTCTGCAACCAGTCATGGGTGACTTTAAGTGCCAGCAATGGCAGCGGCTCTTACGCTGTCAGCCCGCTGACGCTTACTTTTGCCCCTAATACTACCGGCGTTGCCCGTAATGCAATCCTCACTGTGACGCAGAGCGGCACGACGGATACTGTCTACTTGCGGCAGGAGTCCAACGAAGGTAGCGACACCGTTGGTTATGATGAAGATGGTTATTATTCAGCATGGGGTTATAGTCGATGGGGCGTCCGCATCCCACCCGAAGATTTGGTGGGCGTAAGTACGCTCTCGGATGTGTTGATATATGTAGGTGCTTTAGGAAATTATCAACTTACAGTCTCTTCAGGTACTGCGACTGCTCCGACTACGCAGCTGACTACAATGAGTCGTACATTTACGTATGATGGCGGTTGGCAGACTTGTAGTTTTGCCACTCCAGTAGCCATTGACCCTACTCAATCATTATGGATAACTTTCTATAATCCGGCTGGCGGTTATCCTGCTTGCATTAGTACCAATGGTGGTGCGGCAGGACATAACTGGGTTTCATCTAATGGTAGAGCATGGAGCGACTTTAGTGTTC
>CACXCY010000120.1 GCA_902766265.1 uncultured Bacteroidota bacterium | reverse complement strand
ATCGGTTTCGAGTGCAAAAAGGAATTCTGGAACGTGTCGCTCTCTTTCCTCACGGGCAAGACCACTTTCCTGCTCGACGAGGATGTGGTGAACGCCGGTCAGCTCTATGGTGTGGACACCTCGAACGGCAAGCGTGTCTATGCTGGTCTCGGTTCCTACGTGAAGTTCTACTTCAAGAAGGACATTGCCAAGAATCTGAATTTCTACACCCGTCTGGAGCTTTTCTATGACTATCGCAAACCCTGGTACCACGATCATGTTACTATGGGCAACTTCGGCGCCTGGGAGGACGATACTTGGAGAAAGAAAGACGACGGCGGTACCAAGTCGGGTTTCAGCCGCACGGGCTACTGCGTGCGTTACGACACGGATGTGGACTTGGAGTTCAAGTTGGAATACCGTTTCAGCAGTTTCTTGGCGGCCTATCTCGCCTCGCGTTTCAAATACGATTCCGACTTTGATGGCTCGGCCAGGTTCTTCTTCGACCCCAACAGCCCTATGCAGTTCTTCCAGAGTGCAGGCCTGCAGATTTATTTCAACTGGAAGACCCCCAAAGCCCCCAAGGAGTAGGCGTATCGGGAGGTGATACTGTTGTACTAATGGCGAGGGGCGGCATATTTGCCGCCCCTCGTTCGTATTCTTGACTGTTGTATAAACTTCTGATGCTGCTGATGAAGATTTGTGCGGCTCTCGTCAGCCCGCGAAGTTGAAGGTGACGTATTCGTTGACGTGCAATCCCATGAGCCGTTCGGCAGAGGCGTGGTATAGCGAGATTTCGAGCAGTCCGGTGGCGGAGACCGTGAGGGCCTCTTTGGCACGTAGGTCGGTCTTGTCGGCTGTGCCGTAGGTATTGGATAGGGAAGTGATGGTAGGGCCGTTGGTAATCAGGCGGAAAGGGCGTTCGCGCTGTATGTTGCGGAATTCATCGTAAGTGATGCCGAGATAGGCGTTGCCGTAGGCATCAATGTAGGCCACATAGACTTTTAGGGTGTTGTTGCTGGAGATGTAGGTGTAGGTGGATGCGGGTACGAGTCCATCTTTGCGGGTGCCCAGATCTTCGGGGCGTCGGCCGTTAGCCAGCTGGATGGCTATCCCGCAGAATCGGTCGTAGGCGGCAAAGGTACAGTTGTCGGCAGGGTCGCAATGAAATGTCACCACCTTTGTAAAGTCGTTTCCGAAGACCGCGTAGGGCAGGCCGTTGTCGGTACAGATGTAGTATTGTTCCTTGTATTCCACGATGACGAAAGCCGTCGTGGAGGTCTCCTGCGAGTCGATGTCGATGATATGGATAGTGTCTTTGGGAAATCCGAGACAGGCATGGCGTACCACGAAGGCGGCACAGGGAATATTGAACTGGCTGACGCCATGGGTGATGTCCACCACACGCAGATTGGCGATTTGGGAATAGAGCTTGCCTTTGACCATACCGGCAAAGAAATCCCGATAGCCCCAGTCGGTGGTGAGAGTGATGATAGGCGATTCCATAAGGGTAAGGTATAAGGATTCTACGGCATTTCAGTGGCTTAGAAACTGTTGTGAATTCAAATACCTGTGCAAAGATACAAACTTTTTGTAAATATAAAGTTTTCTTTGTATTTTTGTAGTTTCAGGTCGTTTGCAGGAGCGGCCATAATATAGGTATAATCAAAAAAATAGGATATAAATGTCACTCTTATCCATTCGTAATTTGCATGCCTCTATCGGCGATAAAGAGATTTTGAAGGGTGTGAACCTTGAAATCAACCGTGGGGAGGTGCATTCCATCATGGGTCCCAATGGCAACGGCAAGAGTACGTTGGCTGGCATCGTGGCCGGCAACCCCAAATATACAGTCACAGAAGGCGAAGTGCTGTACAACGGCAAGAACATCCTTGATTTGCCCGTCGATGTGCGAGCATGCGAGGGCATCTTTCTCGGATTCCAATACCCCGTCGAGATCCCGGGGGTGAGCATCACCAACTTCATGCGCACTGCCGTCAACGAGCAGCGCAAATACCGCGGTCTCGACCCGTTGAGTGGCTCGGAATTTCTCAAGTTGATGGAGGAGAAGAAAAAGGTTGTCGAGATGACAGCCACGTTGGCCAATCGTTCGGTGAACGAGGGCTTCTCCGGCGGTGAGAAGAAAAAGAATGAGATATTCCAAATGGCTATGCTGAACCCTACGTTGGCCATCCTTGATGAGACCGATTCGGGGCTTGACATCGATGCTTTGCGCATTGTGGCTACCGGTGTCAACAAACTGCGTACTCCAGATAACGCCACCATTGTCATCACCCACTACCAACGCCTGCTCGACTATATAGTGCCCGATTTTGTGCATGTGCTCTATGAGGGACGCATCGTGAAGACCGGTACCAAGGAGTTGGCGCTGGAGCTGGAGGAAAAGGGCTACGACTGGATTCGTCAGGAACTCGAAGCGGGTAAATAGCGAAAGGGGAAGAGATGGACAGCATCATACAACAAATGCGCGCAATCCGGCTCGCACTCCGTAAAAACGAGGTGTGGAGAAGTGTGGACTTCGACGACTTCTTGACCGACGACCTTGTGTCGCCCTCGCTTGACGACAGCTATGAGTACACCTACCGCTGCAATATCCCTGACTTGGATACTGACCGCCTGGCATTGGTCAACGGCTATTGCCGTCAGCCATTGCAGGTGCTTCCCAACGGTATCGTCATGGGTGGCTTGCGTGAGGCACGTCGGCAGTATCCCGACCTGGTACAGCGCTACTTCGGCAGCTGTACCACCAAAACGGTGACTCGCAGCTTTACCACCATGCAGGACGAGGCCTTCGGCAAAGGAATGGTCAACCCGTATCTCGACATCAACACGGAACACTATACCGACGGCCTTTTCGTATATATCCCCGATGGTGTCAAGGTGCAGAAACCGCTGCAGTTCCTCTCGGTGATACGTTCCGACCATCCGCTGATGCTCCAGACGCGTAACCTCGTTTATGTGGGGCGTGGCAGTCAGGTGGCCATCATCCATTGCGATGATAGCTACGACCAGAACAGCAGTTTCTCAAACAACGTGACCGAGATATTTGCCGACGAAGGCGCCCTAGTGGAACACTACAAGATGCAGAACCTCAATGCCCAGTCGGCGTTGTTGAATCAGACCTACACTACCCTGCAGCGTGACGCTTCGCTTCGCTCAATCGCTATCAGCATCAATGGTGGTCACATACGCAACCACAGCGAGATACGTATGAATGGCGAGGGCTGCGAGACGCAGGCACACGGGCTCTACCTTATCGACAAGGAGGAGCAGGTGGACAACTACATCTTTGTGGAACACTCCCATCCGCATTGTCATAGCAACGAACTTTTCAAAGGCATCATGGACGATGCGGCGCGTGCCACTTTCAACGGCCATGTGCTTGTGAGCGACGGCGCTGCCAAGACGGAGGCCTACCAGTCCAACAAGAATATACTGATGACGGACAAGGCCGTGGTCAATACCAAACCATTCCTTGAGATATATAACGACGATGTGAAATGCTCGCATGGCAGCACCATAGGCCAACTTGACGAGCAGGCATTGTTCTACATACGTTCCCGTGGAGTGAGTGAGCGCACAGCCAAAACGATGCTGCTTTACGCTTTCTGCGACGAGGTGATACAGAAGATAGCCATTCCCGCATTGCGTGAGCGGTTGAGCGACATGGTGAAGAAACGCCTTCACGGAGAGTTGAATGTATGCTCCGACTGCGCTTTGCACTGCAGCACCCCATGTAACGGCGAAGAGGCGGGAGCTACTTTCAAAATCGATGTCAGCAAGTTATAACCTCCTCCGATGCTGTCCGCCGACGCCAACACCAATCCATGCCCGTGAGAAACTTTGTCCTACTGATACTGCTATGCTCTTTCTCCCTTGTGACAACGGGGCAGGAGGTGTGTCCATACACCTTCCCGGCCAAGGACAAGGTGAATTTCGACAATGGAGTGTCGGCCTACGAAAAGCGTCATTTCCCGGAAGCCAACACGTTGCTGCGCAAGGTGTCGTCGCGCCACCCCCGTGCAGCCGATCCCTACTTCTACCTGGGAATGATAGCGGCGACTGAGAATACCAACCCCGGTGCCATACGTCACTATTTCACACGGCTCAACGAGGTGTGTCCCGACTACCCCAACGCTTTGGCTCATTATTATATGGGCATTATCTACTATACCGACGAGAAATACGAAGAGGCGGTGGCTGCCTTGAACCGCTATTTTGATATCGCCAACCAGAAGAGTATACCGTCTTATGTGGCTGTCTACGAGGAGGCATCCAATTATCTGTATTGGTCGCAGTTTCTGGCGGAGGCCACCCTCAATGCTGTGCCTTTCAATCCGCAGGTGGTCTATGGGGCATCGTCCAAGACCGACGAGATTCTGCCCTATATCACGTGGGATGGCAAGCACATCTACTATCTGCGCAAAGTGTCGCAGCGCAAGGAGAAGACCTACTATGGCAAGGTATTGGATGAATTGAAACCGCGACTTTGTGTGAGCCGATGGCGCGACACGGTGTTCTCCACGGGAGAAGAACTGCCCGACCCTTTCAATCAGGGTCCCCCCGAAGGCGGTGTCAGCATCACAGCCGACAACCAGCTGCTCTACTATTCGGTGTGGACGCAGGACAAAGGTACAGGCAATTTCGATATTTGCTTCTCGGAGCGCAAAGGTGGGGTATGGCAGCCGGTGAAGGATGCGGGTGCCAATGTCAACAACGCGAAGGCATGGGATTCGCAGCCCAGCATCTCGTCCGATGGGCAGTGGCTCTATTTCGCTTCCAACCGTCCCGGCGGCCAGGGGGGAACCGATATCTGGCGTTGTCACCGTCTGCCCAATGGCGACTGGAGCCGTGCCGAGAACCTCGGTCCTGCAGTCAACACGGCGGGCAATGAGAAATGTCCGTTTCTCCATGCCGACGGCAAGACGCTCTATTTTGCCTCCAACGGATGGCAAGGTTTTGGCGGCTATGATATGTATTTCATCAATCTGAACGATACCTATTTGCAGCGCCCCACCAATATGGGCATGCCTATCAATGGCGATGGTGACGACATCTGTTTCGGCGTGATGGCGGATGGCAAGAAGGCCTATTATGCCGACCGTGCCAAGGATTATAACGGTGTGGGAGGCACAGATATTTTTTGGTTCGAGCTCTACCCCGACGCACGTCCCGAAGCTATGAAGTGGATACAGGTCAAGTCTGTGGCACCACAAGACCCCACAGTCGCCAAGCCAGTGACGTTGCGTGTGAAACGTTATGGGGCTCCCGAGGCATGCTATACGGTGACGGGGCAGGAGACGGCAATGATGCTGTCGGTGAGTGAGACCAATGTGGTGTCGGCTGCTGCCGAGGGCTATATGCTGCATGTGCAGGTGTTGGCCAAGAGCGATGTGCAGCGTATGTCGCATCTTGATGTGCGGTTGTCGCCGCTGGCTGTGGGCGGGACCTACCGGCTGAAGGGGCGACTGTTCGACGAGCGGTCGGGCAAACTTACAGATACAGGTCGTCAGATGATGGACGCCTATGTGCCCTACCTGCTCGACCACCCCTCTCTCCATATCCGTCTGGAGAGCATGAAGACGGTCGAGGCCAAAGCGCTCTACGATTACCTTATCTCGCAGAAACTGCGGCCCGACCGGCTGGATTACGCAGGCGGAACGGCTTACACGCAGACGCAGCTGGTGGTCACCGCTCTGTGACGGGAGCAATACAACATCAGACAATGTAATACACTATTCGATAAGCAATAGAACCTAACATACCGACGGCATTATGATTTGGCGCGTATTCAAATATTTGAAGTATTTCAAGGTAGAGCTGTTTCTGAACATCTTTTTTAACCTGCTTTCGGTGGTGTTCAATCTGTTCTCCTTTGTCCTTATCATACCTTTTGTCGAATTGCTGTTCGGATTGTCCGTTCCTCCAGCGGAGGCACCTGCCTTTGCACTCTCGCAGGATGGCTTGACCGATTGGCTGATGTGGCAGTTATACCACTATAAGGAGCTTTGGGGGGTATGGAAGTGTATCTTTATTGTCTCTGGCGGCTACTTGGCTGGCAATCTGCTGTCCAATGCCACCCGCTATATGGGGTCGCATTTCCTCAGCCCCATCCGCAACGGTGTGGTGTGCCGCATGCGTGACGATTTCTATCACAAGGTGACGATATTGCCGGTGTCCTACTTCAACTCGCGTCGAAAAGGTGACATTTTGAGCCGTCTTTCCAACGACCTGTTCGACGTGGAATGGAGCATCGTCTGCTCCTTGGAGATGCTGATTAAAGCCCCCATCAACATACTCCTCTTCGCGGCGACGTTGGTGTATATCAGCCCACGGCTGTTTCTCTATTTCCTATTGGTACTCCCGGTGGCTGTCTTCTTGATAGCCCGCATAGGCACAAGTCTCAAGCGCAATTCCGTCAAAGGACAGACCAAGCTGGGCAACCTGTTCTCCGTATTGGAGGAGTCCCTCGCTGGAGTGAGAGTGATTAAGGCGTTTGGCAAAGAGGAACGTTTTATCTCTCGTTTTGAACATGTCAATGAGGATTACAGCCGATCCATGGTAAAAGTGGCCAGACGGCGCGAGTTGGGCAGCCCGTTGTCGGAGGTGCTGGGAACCTTAGGGTTGGTGGCCATACTCATCATCGGAGGTTCCTTTGTGGTCAATGGTGAGTTGGCCTCCTCGGTGTTCATCTTCTTTGTCATTATCTTCGCCCGACTTATCCCGCCGGTGCAGCAGGTGGTGAAGGGTTACAACAACCTGCAGAAAGGCAGTGCCTCTGCAGCACGTATCTTTGAGGTTATCGATGCCGACGAACAGATAGTTGAGAAGCCGTCTCCCGTAGTGCTTACCGAGTTCCGTTCCTGTGTGGAGTATCGCGATGTCTCGTTCTCCTATCAGCCAGACAATGCCGACCCTGTGTATGTGTTGAACCATATTAACCTCACGATACCGAAGGGCAAGGTCATCGCACTGGTGGGTCCGTCGGGAGCCGGCAAGACCACGTTGGCCGATTTACTGCCCCGTTTCTATGATTGTGTGTCTGGGCAGATACTTATCGACGGTGTTCCTGTCAAGGATTGCCAGATAGACTCATTGCGCGCTTTGACGGGCATCGTGTCGCAGGACTGCATCCTTTTCAACGATACGGTGGCTAACAATATCGCTTTCGGTCGTCCCGACATCTCGATGGAGGCCATACGCCAGGCCGCCCGTGTAGCCAATGCCGACGAATTCATTTCTCAGATGCCCGAGGGCTATTACACCTGTATCGGTGACAGGGGACTCAATCTCTCCGGTGGACAGCGTCAGCGACTCAGCATCGCTCGCGCTGTGCTCAAGAATCCTGCCATCCTCATTCTTGACGAGGCCACCTCGGCACTTGACACCGAGTCGGAGCATGCCGTACAGCAGGCATTGGAGGAACTGCTCAAAGGCCGCACGTCGCTTGTCATAGCCCATCGGCTCTCCACCATACAGAATGCCGACGAAATAATCGTGATGGAAAAAGGCGAAATTGTCGAGCGCGGTAGCCATACAGAGCTGCTACAGCACCACGGACTGTACAAAAAACTTGTTGATATGCAGTCTTTTTCTAATTAATGTCAAAATAATTTTGTCATGTTGGGAAAAGTTGGTACTTTTGCACCCGATTTCAAGGGAGTATAGCTCAGCTGGTTCAGAGCACCTGCCTTACAAGCAGGGGGTCACAAGTTCGAACCTTGTTACTCCCACCCGGATGTCCACTGCCGCCTTTTGGCGGCAGTTTTGTTTTCCTAATCCCCTACATCCGGAAATTCAAAAAATATTGGATAAAATCAAAACAGTTTCTGAAAATAGTCTTATCTTTGCAACTATGAAAATTAGGCATCTTTTTGTTATATCGTTGTCTCTTATATGGATATTCCTTGTGTCGTCATGCCATAGGAACCGCTTGCCGGAGGGTGTGTTGGACCATGAGGCAATGGTGGCTTTTCTGACCGACGCTCACATGTTGGAGAGCTACTATGCTGTGGAGACCAACTTCCACTACGAGTTGAGAATCCAGGAAATGACGGCATCCTACAATGAACTGTTCGACAAGCATGGGATCAGCCGTGAACAGGTGGAGCGCAGTCGCGACTACTACCTGCATCACGAACGTGAGTATAAGGAAATCTATGAGCAGGTGGCGCAAAATTTGGCGGAAGCAGCCAGTGGTGAGAAGGGTAAGAAGAAGATGTTCCAAAAGATGATTAAAGGCGGTAAACTTAGATAATCAGTAAAGATGCTTGTAAAGACATACGGTAGTGCCATCTACGGGGTCAACGCCTACACTGTCACCGTTGAGGTCAGTGTGGAGCCGGGCGTGAACTTTACGCTTGTCGGTTTGCCCGACAATGCAGTCAAGGAGAGTCAGCAGCGTGTGGAATCGGCCATCGGGCAGTGTGGTTTCCATATTCCAGGCAAGAAGGTGGTCATCAACATGGCTCCCGCCGACATACGCAAGGAAGGTGCCGCTTACGATCTGACGCTTGCCATTGGCATCCTTGCTGCCAACGGCAATATGAAGAGTGACCATTTGGCGGACTATGTCATCATGGGAGAACTGTCACTCGACGGCAGTCTTCGCCCCATCAAAGGGGTGCTACCCATTGCCATAGAGGCCCGGCGCAAGCAGTTCAAGGGCATTATACTGCCACGCGACAACGCTCGGGAAGCCGCTATTGTCGACCGGCTGGAGGTGTATGGTGCCAACCATATCAGCCAGGTAATCGGTTTCCTTAATGGTGACTGCGAGTTGGAACGTACGGAGTTCGATACCCGCAAGGAGTTTGCCTCTTCACTGAACAATTACGAATATGACTTTGCCGATGTCAAAGGGCAGGAGGGCGTGAAACGTGCCCTTGAGGTTGCCGCAGCAGGGGGACATAATGTGATGATGATTGGCAGCCCAGGGTCGGGCAAGACGATGTTGGCCAAACGGCTTCCGTCCATCTTGCCGCCCCTTACATTGGAGGAATCGCTCGAGACGACGCAGATACATTCTGTGGCTGGCAAGATGCACAAAGAGGATGCTCTGATTGCTGTGCGTCCTTTCCGCGCACCTCACCATACGATATCAGACGTTGCCCTCTGCGGTGGAGGTGCCAACCCGCAGCCCGGGGAGATTTCGCTTGCACACAATGGTGTACTTTTTCTTGATGAACTCCCTGAGTTTAAGAGGGCTGTATTGGAAGTGCTCCGTCAGCCCATGGAGGAGCGTAGGGTGACCATCAGCCGTGCGAAGATGACCACCGAGTACCCTGCTGCATTCATGCTGGTGGCTGCTATGAACCCTTGTCCTTGCGGCTACTACAACCATCCGACTATCGAGTGCACCTGTGCTCCCGGACAGGTGCGCAAATATCTTGGGAAGGTCAGCGGCCCTTTACTCGACAGGATTGACCTGCATATCGAGGTTACCCCTCTTTCCCACGCCGCCCTTGCAGAAAAGAAACTCGGTGAGCCCAGTGCGGTGATTCGCGAGCGTGTCATTGCTGCCCGTCGCATCCAAGAGGAACGCTACAAGGACTACAAAGGTATCCATTGCAATGCTCAGATGAACCAGAAACTGTTCCGCCAATGGTGCGACATCGACACCGACTGCCAGGAACTGATGAAAGCCGCCATGGACCGCCTGGGTCTCAGTGCCCGTGCCTATGATCGCATCCTCAAAGTGGCCCGCACCATCGCAGACCTTGAAGGTGCCGAACGTATCAACGTTACCCACCTAAGTGAGGCGATTAATTACAGATCATTGGATAGGGATAGTTGGGGTGGATAAAACAGCCCCATTCTCACACATTTACACAATAATAAATGGGCTATAACGTTAAAAAAATGTTATGAACAAAGAAGAGCGAGTAAAATACTGGTTAGAGTTGGTTGACTACGACCTTGACACTGCTGAAACGCTATACAATGGTGGACGTTGGCTGTATGTTGCTTTTATGTGTCATCAAGTCATCGAGAAAGTCCTTAAGGCCTATTGGACTGCCACACAAGAAACAGAACCTCCTTACACGCATAACCTTGAGCGTTTGGCTGTGGATTGTGGAATATCAGAGGAAATGAGCGATGAACAATTACATTTTATCGACTTGATGGTACCGATGAACATTGAAGCTCGATACCCCTCCTATAAAGATGCACTCTCACGTGGTTTGACCCAAGACTTTTGCCGTAGTATCATTGATAGAACAAAAGAAATGCAATTATGGATAAAGAGCAAGCTTTAATTCTTGTGCGACAGTACAAGCAGGCAATTTCTAATATGTTTGATACATCAAAAGTGTATCTGTTTGGCTCTTACAGTAAAGGTACCGCCAACAATGAGAGTGATATAGACGTAGCTATTGTAATCCCAGAATTGAAAGGAGACTGGTTTACCATAGTACCCAAACTATGGTCTGCCACTCGCAGTGTGAGTACGCTAATAGAGCCCGTACTGATTGAAGAGTGCAATCCTTCTCCTCTTTATGACGATGTTATGAGAACAGGGATTGCGGTATAGGCGGAGGCCATCACGTACAGAAGTCTGGACAGGGACTCGTGGGGACAGTGACGGCTCTTGGAAATAATGAAATCCCCGAATGCGCAACGCACATTCGGGGATTTTCTTATTCTAATGGCTCTATAGGTTGACCGTTAGCGGCGCACCACGATGGGGAAGTGGTGGTCGGTCTCCTTGAGTTGGATGTTGCTGATGGTGGTGTTGTATTGGTGACGTTCGGCACCGATGTATTCCATCTGTGTGGTCATGAACCTGTAGTAGTCGTACATGTTGCAGTTGATTTTGGCGGAGATGCGTTTGCCCGAGGCGTCAAACTTGGTGATACTGGCCGAGTAGCCGTTGCGCTCTTCGGTGATTTTCCATGCCGGCATGAATCTGCGCGAGGAGTCCACTGCCGTCCAGCGGGTATCCATGATGTAGCAGTCGGCCACGATGGGGTCGTTCCAGCCCTCGCCCACGTAGAAGGTGGCTACGTAGCAAGGAAATTTGATATTGAGCGTACCCAGCGAGTCGTCGATATAGGCGCTGCCGCTGCAGGCATAGAGGTAGGCGGTGTCGTTGCAGATGAAACCTGCCACGCTGTCCTGAGGGCTGTCGATGAAGATAGAGCCGTCCTTCATGACGGTGAATGCGCCCGTGGCGTTATCGTCGGAGTTGCCGTTTGAGTCCTTGTCTTTTCCGCAGCCAGCCAGAAGCATGGTGCCGAATACGAGGGACAATCCTAAAATCTTGTAGATGTTTTTCATAGTAAGATGGATTTTGAGGGATAACGAAAAGATGATGTGTTTAGTATGTGGAGCGGTTAATTATTATCTT